>JBAZOP010000028.1 GCA_041648665.1 bacterium
CGGAGGCTTGGCTCGAGAACAGGAGCTGGCTCCGGATTGAGCGGGAGATTCTGGCCTGGGCCGTCCGGCACTACGGCTCTATCCGAGCCGCAGCCCGGGCACTCCAGCTGCCTCGCTCGACCCTCGCTGGGCGCGCTAGCAAGCTCGAGATTAGGGCAAGCGGTCTCGCACGAGGCGCCGACATCCCGCACATCGGCCACAACCCCAACCAGGAGTAGACCCATGACACCATGTGTGATTGTCGTCCAGTTCCTCGACGGTACCGTTGATGTTGTGGGGCCCTTCCAGAACGACCAGGAGGCCCATGAATGGCGGCGCATGCATCCGGCCATTCCTCGCGGCTTGTGCAACGTGCAGCCGATCGAGGATCCGGCCAGCTACAGCTGGCCGAGGAGACGTCGGCGGCGGCGCACCGTCCGTCTGATCATCACCCCCTGATGATCGTCTCGCTCTCACATCCAGTCCATCAACCGCAACCTCAACCAGGAGTGAAGACCATGGGACTCTGCGTGATCATCGTCCGTCTCTTCGGCACGAACTGCGACGTCGTCGGGCCTTTCGACAACGACGAGGAAGCCTACGACTGGGTGCGCAAGCACCCGAGCGTCACTCGCGGCAACTGGGACCTGGAGCCCATCCGGGATCCGGCCCGCTACCGCAGGCCACGGCGTTCTCGTCGCCGGCGCGCCATCCGCCTCGTCACCCCCAGGTGACGTCGGCAGCGCGACGAGCACGGCCTTCAAGCCGGAGCTCGTCGGAAAGGAGAACCACCACCTATGAGTGAATGGGTCAACTTCGCGGAGATCCGCACTCGGGTTTCGCTCGAGGACGTGATCTTCCGCTTCTACAAGATCGACACGCTGAAGCGTGTCGGCAACAAGCTCACCGGACCCTGTCCGGTCCATGGCGGCGACTCGCCCACGGCGTTTCGCGCCGACCTGGACAAGAACGTCTGGTACTGCTTCACCAAGTGCCGCAAGGGCGGCAACCAAATCGACTTCGTCGCGGCCAAGGAGAACATCACGGTCCGCGACGCGGCCCTCAAGCTCCAGGCGTTCTTCCTCGGCAACGGGCCGGACAAGACCAGCACCGGGCCGCCGTCAAGCGGCAGCACGCCCCCAGCGCCACCCTCGCCCGTTCCTGCGTCACCGCCCGCCACACCCACCACCAAGCCCACCGACGAACTTCCTCCTCAAGAGAACCCGCCACTGAACATGACGTTGGACCTCAAGTCCGACCACCCGCACTTGATCGAAGAGCGCAAGCTCAAGCTCGAAACCACCCAGCTCTTCGGGGTCGGCTACTGCAGCCGCGGCATCATGCGCGGCACCATCGCCATCCCGATCCACGACGACGAGGGCCATCTGGTGGCCTATGCCGGCAGACGGCTCAAGCCCGTCGACATCAGAGAGTTCGGCAAGTACAAGTTCCCGAAGGGCTTCCGCAAGGATCTCGTGCTCTATAACCTGCATCGGGCGAGGGAGAACGCATCCGAGAGTGGCATCATCCTCGTGGAGGGCTTCTTCTCGGTGCTCAAGCTCCATGAGGCCGGGCTTCCGAACACGGTCGCGGCTATGGGCTGCGACTTATCCGAGGCCCAGGCCCGGCTCCTCGCTGACGTCAAGGAGGTGATCATCATCTTCGACGGCAACGAGGCCGGCAGAAACGGCGCGCAGGCAGCCAGGAAGAGGCTCGAGGAGCTCAACGTTCCGGTCCGCCTCGTGCACCTGCCTGACGACATGGAACCCGATGACCTGCCGCCGAAAGGACTGCGCTGGCTGGTCAACGGCATGATCGGCCTGGACCTGGCCGAGGTGAGCTTCACCCTGCGCCAGCCGAAAGGAGGTGAGAGCCCCAAGACCTGATCGACCACGCATCCATCTGCACCACGTTCCCCGCCCGTCCCTCCAGTAGCATCACCCCCATCACCGAATGAAAGGACAAGCACATGAGCAAGAGCGAGAGGCTGAACGTGTACGCGCTCGTTGAGCGCGAGGAGAAGAAAACCATCTGGCTGCGCGTCGGCACGGCCTTCGTCAACAAGGATGACAGCATCAACGTCTACCTCGACGCCGTGCCCCTCGGCGGCAAGCTCCAGATCCGGCGTCCGTCGGACAACAACAAGGACGCGGACTCCGAGCAGTAGTCCGGCCGATGGCAGGGAAGCCGTCCAAGAATCAGGATGAGCGCACATCCGTGCTGCTCATCGACGCGCTCGCGCGCATCTGGTCCAAGATCCGCGAGCAGCACCCGGACGTTCCGGGAGTCGTCCTTCTGGCCGCGCCCGCGGCCAGAGAGACCGTCAATGCCCTTGGCTACTTCGCCGCCCTGCGGTGGAGCGCCAAGAGGAAAGGAGGATCGCACCTTCACGAAGTGGCCGTGGTGGCCGAGCACCTGAACCGTCCGGTCGAAGAGATCGTGGAGACGCTGCTTCACGAAGCAGCGCACTCCCTGAACTTCGAGCTGGGCATCAAGGACTGCTCGGCCTCCCATTACCACAACCAGCGCTTCCGTGATGCGGCCCTGCGCCTCGGACTCGAGGTCACGCAGGTCAGGCACTACGGCTACGCGCTCACCAAGCTGCCGACAGAGACGGCGGCCATCTACAAGGAGGAGATCGAGTCGCTCACCGAGGTTCTTGTGCATAGACGGCGGATGACGCCGTCTGCCGCAGGACCGAAGCCGCCACATGGCGGAGAGGAGAGCAACGACGAGGACAACAACAACCTGCCACGCTCACGAAACCTGAAGGCCGTATGCGCTTGCGGGTTCATCATCCGCGCGAGCAGGAGCACACTCGAGAATACGGTAATTCGCTGCGACAGTTGCGGAGAGCCGTTCGAGGAAAACTAACCAAGAGAGCCGACCGAAAGGAAGGCTCTCTTTTTCATGTCAGGACACCACTTTTTGCGACGCCCGATCCGAATCACGCAGCGTAGCTGAATGCGGCCGCGCGGATCGCAGGGGGGTCACGGGTGGCGTGCATTGCCGGACCCCAAGTCGTCATGATTCGTGCACGCAACTTCGTCATCGACGATGGGGTGTGGTTGCGTGCATCCATAGGCATACTCGGGACACAGGCAGCCGCAGTCTATGCAGTCGCCCGGCCTCGACTCCACAACGCCCACGGCGGGACTCAAGCAGATGGAGCACACTGCGCCTATGAACCAGTGCCCCAACTCACAGCGACCGATGCTCGACATTCCTCTTCTCCAAGTCATCACAACCGGAGCAGTGTATGTACTTGGGACAGGACTCCAGTCGACACCCTATACTTGTACCACACAAACCGAGAACTACCCGTTCTGTGTGAATGAAACGCGAACCCTTGACGAGGACAGACACGCGCCCGGACGCGCCACTGAGTGCTGCCTGCACGGCATCTAGCGCATCCGCTGCGGAGGCGGCCACCTCGCAATTGCCAACACTTAGACCGCCCTGGGCGGCGCCCTCTATCATGGCTGACGCTCCTTCACCTATCGCGATAAGATGCGTCGCGTGCTCCGCCGTCACTCGCCCAACGTGTTCGTGGCACTCGCGCGAGAACGAACCGAGTTCCCGCATTGTACCAAGTACTGCAATGCGCGTGGGTGTGTCGAGGAGGCCAAGGGTTCGGAGCGCTGCCTCCACAGCGTCAGGGCTGGCGTTGTACGAATCGTCCAATATCTGCAGATACGGACTCACAATCCGGAGGTCCATTCGTCCCTTGGTCACCGAAACGGTGGCAAGTCTCTCCGCGATTACATCAAGGTTGATCCCACATCCAGCCGCCGCCGCGCTTGCCAAGAGACAGCTGCCCAGGAGGTGTTCGCCTAGGAGAGGGAAATGGAATGGGACGTCCTGCCCTCCATAGGACAGGATGCCATTCGATCCGTGCTCACCGGACACGACGGCCAAGGCCCGAAAGTCATTTGACTTGCCCCGGCCGGAGCAAACCACGCGATGACCCCGGGCTCGCACCGCGGAAACCCGCGAAAGTAGCCTCAAGTCATCGCCGTTGAGCACCACGATACCGTCTGGGGAAAGAGACTCAACGATCTCCATTTTTGCTTTTAGAGTCTCATCGAGCGATCCGAAGTGCTCGATATGGGCATACCCAATTGCGGTCAACAGCGCCATGTTAGGCTTGAGAATCGCGCAGAGCGATGCAATTTCGCCACTGTGGTTCGCACCCACCTCCGCCACCAGGTGGGTCTGGTCTGGGCCAAGACTGAGAATCGTTAGTGGCACTCCATACTGGTTGTTGAAGCTACGTTTACTACAATGCACCTTGCAACCGGATTCAAGGATATGAGCAAGAATGCTCTTGGTAGTCGTCTTGCCAACGCTTCCAGTCACAGCTACCACGTAAGGAGCGTACCTGGTCCTCACATGCTGCGCAGTCTGCGCCAATGCGCGCACTGTGTCTGGCACCATGACAATCGTTCTATCATGAAAATCAGAATGGACAGCCCTGCTAATGATGGCACCGCCAGCTCCGACGTTGAACGCTTGGTTCACGAAATCGTGGCCATCCCGCGAGGCGCCTTGAACGGCGAAGAAGAACTCGCCTTTCCCAACGTTTCGACTATCAATAGACGCTGCTGGGATGATGGGGGATGTGGCTCCCTGTTGGATCACCTTGCTCCCCGAAACCGC
Organism: bacterium; assembly: GCA_041648665.1. Taxonomy (NCBI): domain Bacteria; species bacterium. The sequence continues at coordinate 4,639 of JBAZOP010000028.1, forward strand.
TTTCAGTATGTCGTCGACAACGAACACGTCACCCTCGCACTGGGACCCGGCCCGGGACGATTGGTTCCCTCACCTACTTGCCACGATCCCAAAAGCTCATGAAGGCACCACTGAAGCATGCGTCGAAAACACTAATGGGAATGGTGCGCTGAGGCCAATTGTACTCGACCACCGATGATGGATGATTGACGATGAACCCATTCGGGCTCTTCTCTTCGCCTGTAAAGCCTAGCACGACTACCAGGTGTCCGCCACGAGGGCGACTCATCGCCGGGCCTCGGTCAAAACACACTGTCACGGAAGCGATGCATGGTCGGTCTGCGGACAGCTCCCTTGCTAGCTTCGCGCTCGTTGAGCGCTGGAACGATTTGCCCTCGATTCCTAGCTCATGCGCGAGTCGCACTAGACCTGCGTGTACCCAACCTCGTTCGCAGTATGCGTGAGTCTCCAGCCCACGCCGAACGAGATCCGCGTAGTTGGGCCCTAGAAACTCGTGTCTGGCAGTTCGGAAACCATCAACTACCATTCGCAAACAGGCTATTCCACAGCCTCGTTCTTGCCAGATCAGCGCGTCCTCCGGCGACTCAAAACCGTCGCGATGGTAGCCTTCCGAGGCAACGCGCTGGCTGTAGAACGGGATTGGTACGCTGACCTGTGTCTCATTGCACATAGTGGAGCTTGTTCACAACTTAGGTAGTGTAGCATGACTCTTTGAGAAGGCGCTTGAGAGAATACTACTTATGAGTTCATGATAGCACATTCCCCCAGCAGCGGCAACGGCAGGGAGATTGCCCTGACGGCTAAGCCCGGGAACAGTGTTTGCTTCTATTACCCATGGCAATTGGCCACTCTCCAACATGAAATCGACTCGCAGCGGACCATGACAACCGAGGAGGACATAGACGCGCCGGGCGTACTCCTCGGCGGCCTCATATGCCGCGGCAGGCACTTGCGCCGGGACCACGTATTCAGCTGCCGCGGGCGTGTGCTTCGTTGCGTAATCATACACGGGGCCTGGATGTCGTATTTCCATGACCGGAAATGCATGCGGTGCGCCGTAGGTTCCGACGAGTCCGACCGTTAGGAAGGTCCCCCTGATGTATTGTTCTACGAAGAGTTCCCTGAATTGCGGCCGAATCTCAGAGATAGCACTCGCGAGCGTCGCCACATCACTGGCTACGGCGACGCCTAGACTGCCGCCACCGTCCACCGGCTTGAGAATGACTGGAGGGTTGAGTACGCGAAGCACTCGCTCAGCCTCAGATGCGGGACTGCCGGTTCCCAGTGAGACGAAAGGAGGCGTGGGCAGCCCCGCTCCCTGAAGCATCCTCTTGAAGAGCACTTTGTGCATGCCCACGGCGTTCGCTGCCACGCCGGAGCCTGTGTAGGGAATTCCAAGTATATCAAGGAGACCTTGCACTCGACCGTCCTCTCCGAAGCGACCATGCAACGCGATGAACACACAGTCTAGTTCCACCAAGGCCTGCAGGAGACTAGGGCATTCACCGACTGACAGGGCCACAGGAATGTGTCCGAGTTCCGTCAAGGCCTGGGCTACCGCCTGGCCAGACCGGAGGGAACCCTCTCGCTCCTCAGATGGACCATCGAGAAGAACGCCGACTCTCATCCTCGCTCCTCCTCCGACATGGGATGGACATGGGCGTCTCCCAGAATGAGCAGAATTAGGTGGGAGTAGTCGATTCCTGCCGCGATTGCAGCTCGGGCTACATGGTCATCTTGGGTGAGGGTTGGTGAGCTGTTGATTTCGAGGCAATAGTGTTCGCAAGCAGAGAGCCGGGGCACACGAAAATCGATTCGCGTTGCTCCGCCGCAGCCCAAGTGTCGATGAACGGCCACTGCCGAGTCTCTTAGACGCGCTAGTTCATCCTCGGGCAGGCGAGCTGGTACGAAACGCAGGACCCTTTCAGGTGTGAGCTTCGTCGCGTAGTCGTATATAGGACTGTCCATTAGCTCCAATTCTACCGGGGGCAGAGCGAACGCCCCATCACCCCTTCCAACAACTGGCACAGTTAATTCCATTCCAGGAATGTACTCTTCCACCATGAGGTCCGGAAAGCGTCCGCGAATGGCTTCGACCGCGTGCGCGAGATCACTGCCGTCATGACAGAGCGACACCCCCACCCCTTGGCCTTCCGTGCGAGGCTTCAGCACGACCGGTGACCCTAGAAAAGCAATCGCCTCCAGTGACCAGGACAAGGAGGCACACGGCGGAACGCCCAAATCACGAGGAGAGCGTACTCCAACTTGGGCGAAGAACCTCTTCGAGAGAGTCTTGTCACGACAGATCGCCGCAGCCGATCTGCCGGTGCCGGTGTAAGGTACACCAACAATCTCGAGTCTGGTTCGAGCGTCCAGGATGTGCGTGATGCCGTCGAGTTGTTGAGTGTAGAACGGGTCGACGATGAAGCAGCGATCTACTGTGCGGGAATCAAGGCCGTTGAGACAACCTGGGTCCACCAGGTCGAGGACTGATGGGAGGAACCCCAAACCGGAAAGATGCCTGATGATTGTCGCGGCGGCTTGAAGAGTGTCTGACCGCTCATAAGGAAGGCCACCAGCGATGATGCCTACCCTTGGTCCCACCCCGAGGTCATGCGAAGTCGGCATGGTGGCATTCCCCAGGATGCATGCCACAACCACAACTCGTCAAGCGTGTTGAGGTGTCAGCCGATGCGAGGGAGAGTTGGTTCCTCGTTGTCGCCGTGAGAAAAGAGACGCTCGCCTGCTAGAATCGACCGCTGTGGGGGCTGCAGTACTCCCCACATCACGCGAGCGGCCAATTCTCATCCAGCCAGCGTCCTGGACGGTGGTGCCACGACTTTCAAGCAAGCGAGGGTGAATTTGTCGTGGCTGAGAATTCCGCGTGTAATTCCAATTACATGCTATTATGTGATTGACACGGGCAAGCGAGCGCGTAAGCTCGGAGCCGTGATTCCAATTCCTCCCCTGGATATGAATGTACTGGTCCGGTCCTTCGAGGGCTACCTGCGCGTCGAGCGCGGCCGTAGTCCGATAACCATCAAGAGATACCTCTCGGTGCTCTCCAAATTCGTAGCCTTCATTGGCGCGGACAACTCGGACCTGGTTCTTGAGAAGGTGGTCAAGGCCGACCTGGTCAAGTTCCTGCGGCAGTCAGCCGGCGACGGCAGTGATCCGTCGCGCACGACTTGGAATCTGGCTCTCGCTTCCCTGCGCTCGTTCTACGAGTACCTGTTCAAGACGGAGGTCATCAACGTGAACCCGGCGATGCGTATCGACCGGCTCAAGACGAATCTTCGAGAGCCGACTCCTCTATCTCTGGACGAGTACCTTGCCCTGGTCGAAGCAGCAGAGCAGCTATCAGCCAAACCTGTGCGTTCGCGGAACGCGGCCATCATCCACGTTCTGTTTCACTCCTCGCTCCGCGTACGCGAGGTCTGCTCGCTCAACCTCGACCACCTGGACTTTGACAATCGATGGTTTTCAAACATCAGGACTAAGGGAAGCAAGTGGCTGTCGCTTCCCTTCAGCGACCTGGTATCGGCCGCCCTTGAGCGCTACCTCGACGATCGCCCTCATCTGGCGGCCAACAAAAAAATCGGCGAGCCCGAGCTCGCCCTGTTCCTTTCCACCAGAGGCACCCGCCTCTCGATCCGCGCCATCGAGGAGATGGTCACAAACTGCGCTCAGCAGGCGGGGATCGCCCGTTCGGTCGGTCCCCACCTCGTCCGTCACTCCGGTGCAACCGGCATGTCCGAACTGGGCACGCCACTATCCGTTGTTCAGGAAATCCTCGGCCACGCGTCAGTATCGACGACCCGTCGCTATGTCCATGTCCGCGACGTTGCCAGGAGAAACGCGGTTGATTCCCTCGGGAAGGAGGTCACGAAGCGTCTCCGTGACCGAACTCGCAGGCTGTCTCGTCGTTCCGTCAACACGCCCGAAGCTGGAATCGACAACCAGTAGCAAGCGAGCGGATAGGATATCGGTGGACAGGCATCATGGCTTCCGATAGCATCGCAGCAATCCACCAGGAGGCCTGACCAGAATGGCGCGTCCACGCAAGGGTGATTTCAAGGCCGAGCTTCGACCAATCGTTGAAGACTTCGTCGAGCGCATCGCGCAGATGATGCAGACTCGCGCTCGTGATGAGATGAGGGGCAAGCTCGAGGTTCTTCTCGAGGGGACTCCGCCCATCGCGGGCAAGGCGACCAGGGGACGCCGGGGCGCCCGCCGCGCCAAGCCCTGTCGCGTTCCCGACTGCGGCAAGCCCAGCAAGGGCCCTCGCTTCAACTTCTTCTGCGCGGACCACTGGGAACTCCCAGCCGAAGAGAAGGCCAAGATCGCGGCCGCGGACAAGGCCGCCAAGAAGGCCGCCAAGGCTTCCGGTCGGACTGGCGGTGAGCATACCGGCGCTGGCGAAGGCGCAGCAGCGAATGGCACCAAGCCGGCTCCCAAGCGTGCCGCGGCGAGGAAGGCCGGCAACGCGAAGAAACGGCGCAAGGCAGCCAAATCCTAGATCGGCCGACTGCGTGTAATTGGAATTGTCCGCAATAGTTAATGGCTGTGGATAAACCCATAGTGCATTGCGTACCTATAAGACAAGGAGGAAACGACAACGCATGGCCTACGGCTCAATCCAGACTCGTCCTCACTCGCGGCAATGTCGTCTTCGAAAGGGGAAACAGTCATGAGGGTGTGTAGCGCTGCTGTGTTGTTAATGGTTCTCTCAGGGGCAGGCGTCGGGTGCGGGCTGATGGGCGACGGCTCGAAGAGCTCGACAACGCCCACCGCAAGTTCGGCCAAGCCGGCCTCTCTCGATGCGTACCAGGTGGCACCCTACAAGAAGCTCGGCAGTGAGTCGTTCGTCGACGAGTACAAGGGGAAGTACATCCGCTTCAAAGCCATGTTCATCGGCGAGTGGACAATCGTCACCACGTACAAGCAGGGCGGGATCGACACCGACGGCCGCGTCTTCGTAAACCACCGCGACGTCGACTACCAGACGACGGCCACTGGCCTCGGACCGAGCGATTCCGAGTTTCCCCCCTTCGTCCTCTCCGTGCCGAAGAACGCCAGCGACTTCGTCTACGCCGCGAAGCGCGGGGACCTCTTCGAGGTCTGGGGGAGGGCAGAGGAGGCCAACCTTCCGGGGAAGCACGGTTTGCACGTCCTCGTGGACAAGATCCAGAAGCCGTAGCGCGAAGACGCAAGTCAGAATCCAGTGGTGCGAGCCACACGGGTCCAGTCCTGTCTTCTCCCCAGGGCTGCGTTGTCGTCTCCGACGGAGCCGGGTGCTGTTCCCAGGCGCCGCAACGCTCCGACAGAATCCGACTCTGTCTCTGTGGACGCTGACGATCCCGTGGAACCGGAGCAATCTTGATCCCTTACCACTTTGGGATCGACAGCGCCGCGCTTCCATGATCTCGTGATCATCAGCGACCTTCGTGTCGCGCGCCCCGGGGGCAGTCGATGGCGATGGATCCGTGGCAGCCAACCCGACCCACGACGTCCGAAGTTCGCGACCTCCTCGTGCTGGATGACGACGAGGCGATTATGCGTGCCTTGCGGCGCTTGCTCGGCGCACGCTACGCCGTGCGTTGTGCCGCCTCGGCGGACGAGGCGCGAGAGCTCATGTCGGCTCGCGTTCCCAAGGTCCTGCTCAGCGACTACGAGTTGGCCGAGGGTACCGCTGCTGACTTCCTGCGCGAGGTGAAGGCACGGTGGCCCGAGGTCCGTTGCATTCTGCACTCGGCCTCACGCGCGGAGGCCTGGACCGAACGGCTGGACGACGGCATCCTCGAGGCCGTCGTGACGAAGCCAGCGACCGCCGCGGAGATCCTGGACCGGATCGAATCGCAGCGCCGCTGACGCCACCGACGGGCGGCAACCCAGCCTGACCACGTTGGCTGACGAATAGCGTGCATCTTCTGGTCCTTGCGAGACACTGCACACATGCTCTCTGTGGGGGCTCGTTCGCGAGTCCCCGGCCGCCGGCCGTTCCTGCCCCTCCTGGGATCGGTCGGCGTTTTTTTTCTCGGACTCCCCCTCGGTCCAGGTGTGCGCGGCGACATCCTAAAATCGCAGTTCGCGAGCTCGCTCCGCGTGATGGCCTCACGCACGAGGCCCGGTTGACTCAACCCCACGATCCTGCTTGCCCTCGTCTTATGACCCCGCGTAGCATCGAAGTAGGCTCCACGGAGCCTGGTCGCCGGCCAGCTCGCCCCCCCAGGCCGGCCGGCGGCCGATGTTCTTCTCGCAAGGGCGGATCGCTCTCCTATGAGGGCGCGCTGCTTCTGCGATAACGGGCATCGTTCAGGCTAATGCGTTGGCTACTGCCGCACCTTGCCGGTCGGTCACGGCAACTGGCACCGAGTGTAGGGCTCAACCTTCCGCGCCAACCCGCCGATGGCCTCTGTGAGGGTAAGCCCGAAGGGTAGAGGTATAGTCCTTCCACGCGGTTTCATCGGCGGAGGACCCAAAGAGGAAGGCCCGGCGCCAACCGCCGAACCCCTGGGGGACGGCGTGCACGCCAGTTGGTGCACGCTGCCCCGCAACCTGAAGGAGAGGGGCGACATGGCCTGGGTCACGGAGTTCGATCTCAATGGCAAGCCAGTTGTCATCTACATCGCTCGCCCGGCCGTTCCGAGCGACCCGGATATGGTCGAGTACTCTGATCCCCAGACGGGCACGACGAAGAGCTTCAACGCTGGCATCCTGACCTGGCGGGAGTTCAGCGGATCATGCCCCGACGGAGCAGCGCTTGCGCGCGTGGTTGGCGACTGGGCGGTCACCCACGTCTGATCACCGCGCGCCGGCGCGACGCCGTCACTTGCCACGCTCACTTCCAGCGTCCAGGACTTCACGCACCTTCTGCGTCAGCGCCACGGCCGTGAACGGCTTGGCGACCAAGTGCGTGCCGGGCTCAAGCACACCGTGATGGGCGATGGCGTCGTCGGTGTAGCCCGATACGTAGATCACTTTGAGTTCGGGGCGAAGCCTGGCCAGATGCTCGGCCAGATCGTGGCCGCCCATCTGCGGCATCACGACATCGGTCACCAGGAGGTCGACCTCGCGACCGTGGCGCTCCATCAGGCCTACGGCCTCCTGGCCGTTCGCGGCTGTCAACACGCGGTAGCCAGCTCCCACCAGGATCCGCTCGGCGACGCGCCGGACAGCATCGTCGTCCTCGGCCAGGAGGATCGTCTCGCTCCCCCGGGCGACTTCGGATACCTGCCCGCGGCGAGCCTGGGTGGCGGCAGCATCAAGCCGGGGAAGGTATATCTTGAAGCATGTGCCCTGGCCTGGTTCGCTGTAGACCCAGATGTACCCGCCGATCTGCTTCACGACTCCGTAGACCGTGGCGAGCCCGAGGCCCGTGCCCCTGCCTACCATCTTCGTGGTGAAGAACGGCTCGAAGATATGTTCGCGGACGGTCGCTTCCATACCGGATCCCGTGTCGGTCACAGCCAGTAACACGTAGCGCCCCGGCTGCGCTCCGAGGTGCTCTGCGACGTATTCTTCGTCGAGTTCGACGTTGGCGGTTTCTACGATCAACGTCCCTCCGTTGGGCATGGCGTCACGGGCGTTGACCACCAGGTTCATGATGACCTGCTCCATCTGCCCGGCATCCGCCGAGACGCTCCCCAGCTGCTCGGCGAGCTTGATCACAAAGTGGATGTCCTCGCGCAGCAGCCGGCGCAACATCCCAGCAAGATCACCGACGACTTGGTTGAGGCTCAGGACTTGCGGCGCAATGACCTGCTTGCGGCTGAAGGCCAGGAGCTGGCGGGTCAGCGCTGCCGCGCGCTCACCGGCCTGTTTGACCTCCTCGAGGTCAGCCCGGACCGGGTCGGATGCGGGTAGGGCATCGAGTGCGAACCCGGAGTAGCTGATGATGACGGACAGCAGGTTGTTGAAGTCGTGGGCCACGCCTCCGGCCAGTCTGCCCACCGCCTCCATCTGCTGTGACTGGCGGAACTGGTCCTCAAGCAGCCGGCGCTCGGTTACGTCGATCATCGTCCCGTCAATGAGGTCGCCTGACCGGCTGAGGTTCTCAATGACCCAGATGGTCTTGCCATCCTTGCGGCGGTAACTCTGCTCGTGGTTGAGGAGGTGACCCTCGCGCAATAGGCGTTCGTGGGCCGCGTCGCTCTCCTCGCTGGGTTCGAGAAGCGTCGAGACCGGAGTGCCCAGCGCCTCCGCTCTCGAGGCGTAGCCGAAGATCCGCGCGCAGGCCTCGTTGCAGTCAACGACCCGGCCATCCGCGGTCAACCGAAAGACGCCGGCGAGATTGCGTTCGAACAGCAGTCGGTAGCGTTCTTCGCTCTCGCGCAACGCTCGCTCCGCGACCTCGCGCGCGGCGCGGGTGCGAAGGGCAACGAGGCCGAAGGCAATGTCATCGGCCAGCTCCTGGAGCAACTCGGTTTCGGCGGCGTCGAACGCGCCCGGGTCGCGTTCCAGCACGCCGAGCACACCCAGCGTATTCCCGTCGGCGCGCAACGGCACCGCCACGGCGGACGCGAACCCCACACGCAGGAGTTCATCCCGCCACGGCGCCAGGTCGGCGTCGCCGACGTGCGCCCTGGTTACTTGCACCGCGCTGGCGCGGAGGGCCAGCGCTACGGGCGTCAACAGACCTTCGCCCACCGGCGCCTGACCGAGGAGCCCCCGGCCGTTGCCGTGGCGGGCAGCCAACCGGGGCACGGCAGGCTCACGACCATCGCTAAGCTCAACCCAGACGAACCGGTCAATACCGTCTTCCCCGATGAACCGGCACACCTCGCTGAGCAACGTTAGCTCGTCGCTTGCTCGGGCCAACGCCTCGTTGCAGCGGGTCATGACCGTTAGCGCGCGCGTCCTTCGCCGCAACTCCTCAGTCCGTTCGCGCACGCGTTCTTCCAGTTCGTCGCGCGCCCGGCGGATCTCCGCCTCCATGCGCTTTCGATCGGTGACGTCTTCGAGCAGGCCGAGCGCTCCGGCGATCTCACCGTCGGCACCAAGTAGCGGCACCGTGCGGAGAGACACCGCTGCGTCGCCAGCGGCAGACGGCAAGCGGTACGGCCCGTCGTACGAGCACGGCTCGCCGGACAGCGTCTCGCGCAAGGCCGGCACCGGGCGCGGGTCGGGGAGCGACGATAGGTCGTAGCCGGTGAGCCGTTCTTGACCGCCACCCATGATGACCTCGAACGGGCGGTTGCAGTCGGTGATTCGGAGGTCGCGGTCATAGTGGACTACGCCGACCGGCACGCGCTGAAACAGCATCCGGTACCGTTCCTCACTGTCGTGAAGCGCCGTTGCCCGTCGCTCCGCGACGCGACGAAACGCCGCCGCCATGCCTAGCAGGATGGCGACGAAGACGACCTTGGCCAGCGCCGCCTCAATGAAGCGCTCGCCGGCGGCGCCCCGGACCTGGACGTGTGGCTCCGCGATCACGGCCGCTACTACCAGCAGCGGAATCGCCACCCCCCAGACCCTGGCCTCCTGTCGGCGGCCGAGGAGGACCATCGCGAAGCCGACGAGCGACAGCCACCAGATGGTCGAAGTCATGCCGTAGGCGATCGGGAGCAGCAGCGCCAGCGTCGCCACCAGTGCAGTCCCCTGGGCGGCCCCCGAAGATCGCGCCTGCGGGCTACTCCGATACCAGAAGTAGAGCGCGGCGATGGCCACGACCCCTGCGGCATTGCCCCACCACGGCGTCAACCTCCCGGTCTGCAGGGTCACGAGGAGCCGCATGACGGCGAAGATCAGACACGCGAGCCCGACAGCCGTCAGACCGATGAGGACGAGGCTGTTCCGATCACCGACCACGTCCGAGTCCACGCCGACCTGCGGTGTGGGAGCATTGCTGCCGACGTTCACGGTACGACCCTCCCCGGCGGCGACGTGGAGCGGGATCCCTAGTGCCCGAATCCAGACCGCGCTGACTGTCGCTGCGAGACGAGACTATCGCCGTCAGAGGCAGTGTCAACAATCTGGCGCCGTCAGCGACAACGCGGAGAACTGCACGGCGAGTTCGGCTGCCTGTGCCTCCGACTCGTTCGAGCCGAACACGACGATCTACCGCACGGTGGCTTTTCCGAGGCGCTCATGCGACAGACCATCGACATTGGTGGCCAAGCTCAAGCATTGGGTTCACGATTGGCTTGGATATAACCTGTCGCTCCTGCGGGGAAGACCGAGTGCCGACGGTTGGTTGGCGCATGAGCTTCCAGTAGGCTCGACTCCCGGCGCCTCTGACGCCGAGGCGTCGAAGCCCGGGCTGCCGAGAGGGCCGAGGCTACCCCCTGTCCATGCCACCGGGGCGCAGCTCTCCTGGGTGGTCCATTCTAGGGGTGAGACACGAAGTGCGGTTTCTCTGTCTGACACGTTCACGACTCCCGACGGCCAATCAGAGCTTCGAGGGCAGTTTCTTGCACCTAGTTTGGGGCCCGTCGAAGACACAAATGGCGGGGCGATCTACGTTCCTGAGACTGTGGGGCAGTATGCAGCCTTTGTCGCTCTTCGTCGGGGTCTGGCCAATGGACAGAATGGGCCCATGTCTGGCGTCGACTGAGTTTCGGAGAGCTTCGAAGAAATCGCAGAGCGTTGAATTCACCCCGCAATCATCGGAATGCAGGCACTGCAACGGGAGGCGGCCTACGAGGTAGGCTGGATGCCTCTCGAGACAGGGCTCTGGGTTCTTGCGAACCTGCCACCTCCCACTGCACAGCTGGAAGCGGGTGGCGGTGGTCGCGTGAACGAGCGTCGTCTCATGTAGCCGGGCATTGCCAATCGCGGCCCAGGGTCCCTGCAGAGGCAATCCGGCATTGCGGAGGTCGACGTACGCACGTTTGCTGCGATCGAGCGCTCGAAAGAAGCGGTCAAATGCAGGGCGTGATGCGAGTTCAAGTCGAGTGCCACTGCGTTCGCTTACGGAGAAGAGCCTACAGTTCTTGTCCGCTTGCAGACAACTGAGGAGGCAGTCAGCAAGCGCGCCGTCGCCTGGTGCAGGCTCTTGCCCACCACAGACCTGCTTCGAGTCGGAGAGGACAACCTCGAGGGGACTGGTCATCTCGAGCTTGACTGCATAGAAGACGTCCGTCTCGTTCAGGCTGGTGTCCTTCCATCGTTCGTCCTCGGTCGGATCAGTGACGCTCAAAGCAACGAGAGGCGCGACATTCGCGCTTGCGCTGCTCGCGCCGCGATTGTGCGCCTGCACGAGGACGTTTAGCGACGCCACGGATCCGAGGTCAATGGTCGCCTGGTCAAAGCCGACCAGGCCACGTGCGCCATTGAGCAGCTCTATCACGGTACCACTGCCGATAAGGATTGGGCGCGAATGGACGGCTTTGACGGACGTCGGTTTGAAGGTGCTCGCGGGACTCACCGATGGTCTTGGTGCTGGACCAACTGTCGTTTGGAGCTTCGTTCCGCCAACGAGGCCAGCGAGACCGGCAACAACGGCTGCAGCGACTACATACCTCCCCTTGATTCCCTCAGTCCTGCCTTGAACCCGTGCAACCTCTTGCGCCGCTTTGGCTCGCACTTCCTCGACGCGTGTTTCTGCCGCGACCGCCCTAGCCGTCTCAGCTTTCAGGCGCTCAGCCGCAAGCGTCTGGTCGGCCTTGTATTGCTCCACGCGGGCCTGGATCTCGGCCACCACTACCAAGGGGTCACGTCCGTTTCCGTCGGAAGTGGACTCCGTCGAAGTCGGCATACGCGAACGACCTGCATTGGCGCCTAGGGGATCGCCCCTGTCCTTCGTCTCACGCTCCTCAGGTTCCTTGGTTGGAGACGGTTCCTTCTTCGGATCTTGCGACATGACGCCTCCGGTTCAACGCGGGCCGTGGCCGTGTCAGGCGCAGCGGGACCCTACTATCGTGGTAGCCGGCGTTCGCGACATTGGAGAGCGTTGGGAATTCACGGGTGTGGGCCGGTTTCGGCGGCCGCGTGTGTACCACCACGAACGCGCCGAGCGCAGGAGGGGGTGATGGCAAGGCGGCGGACGACAGCCGCTATCGAGTCGCTGTCGTTTGATCCCGTCACAAACAGCGCTCGCCGACGGGCATCTTCATGGGACCGCTGCATCGCGACGCCGACAGCCGCGTTACCAAGCATCTCGGCGTCGTTCTGCCCGTCCCCGAATGCCAGCAAGTCGCGTTCTGGCAAGAGACCCCGCCTCTGCAGGATGGTGCTGATGGCCGCGCCCTTGTCCGTTCCAGCAGGCACGAGTTCAACCGTGGCTTCGGCGGGATTTCCAATGCTGACTGCAATGCGCCGCCCCAAGGACGTCCTCAGCGAGGCAACGACGGTTGAGGCGCGGCCTGGCGGCACCACCAGCATGATCTTGACGGGCAGTTCGATCTCGCCCTGCGCTATTCCGGTGAGGCAGTGATCCGAGGCACATGTACCCGTCGGCGTGATGGAGGCTCGTCGGAGGAAACCCAAGAAGCCCGGCGTCGGCCTAACTACCAGGGTGCCATTAACGAGATGGATCGCCACCCCAGAGGCTGCAGCCACGCTGGCGGCGGCGCGGACAGCTTCTAGTACCTCGCTCTTCGAGAAACGTCTTACGGTGATGATACGAGAATCCGTCGGATCGACGATCATCCCGCCGTTCATCAGCACAACAGGGGCATTCGGCCGGAGCGAAGAGAAGTACGGGGTCGCCTGCTCAAGAGACCTCCCCGTGGCGATTCCAACAAGGCCGCCGCAAGCCCTGAAGTCATCCAGTGCGGCAATCGTGCCCGGCCGCGGTTCCTGAGACCGGCCGTCGAGGGCGGTGCCATCCAGGTCGACGTAGATGACCTTGAACCGCAGAAGAGGCCCTGTGACCGCTGAAGGGCCTACTGAAGGTTGTCCGGGGACTGGATGCCGCGCGGGGCAGCAGGCCGAAGCCAGGAGCATCAGAGCGACGCTAGCGGCCCACCATCCAAGCAACTGCAAGTCGGGTCGACCCTCGCGTGCGTCACTCAGGATGTTCGAATGCCACACGGGCGCAGACATGGCAGCACGCACCATCTCTACTCGCGGCGACCACGAAGCGTTGTCAGGCTACTGGGCAACCCTGAACTCGCGGACGCTGGTCGCCTTGCCCTCCTGCAATGTCAGTCGAAGCGTGATTGGGGGATGCGCATCGTCGAGGTGAATGAGGCCTTTCCACGAGCCGTCAGCTTCCACCTTGGCACGCCCCTGGTGCCACCACTTGTTGGTGAGAATGTCAAATGCGATGGTGGCACCCGGTTTCGTGTCCGCGGCCTTGCCGACGAGACGATACTTGCTGCTGCCTGGATTGTCGCCGACCCCTACCTTGCTGCTCTTCAGCCACTCAACCAGAGGGGCATCGGTCCAACGGGCTGTCTCAGCGATAGCGGGCGTGACCAGCGCTATCCGCCGCGGTCTTTCCGCCAGTGTTCCACTCCTGCGTTCCAAGTCGGCAACTGCACTCGCGACCTTGTCCACCGCAACCTTAGTAGACCTTGTCACCTCGGAGGCAACTACAAAGGCCTCCTCCGACCTGCGCTGTGCTTGTGAAGCAACCTGACTGACCTCGCCGACCCTTCCCTTGGTCTTCGACGCGTCTTCAGCTGTCTGACACCCTCTGGCCAAAGAAAGCAGGGCGACCGCGATGCCGAGCAAACCGGCAGCAATGGCGATGACATCTCGAAGCAGAGCACGGTCAATCTTCCGCATGACCTGGCCTCCCGTTGGTCATTTCGAACTGACGCCTCGTACCGCGCTGGGAGAAGAAGCCCCTGGTTGCTCGTTGATGGTGTGCCTTCGCGCAGCGTTCCATCACGGGCAGCCAGTGGCGCACGTCCTCCGTCAGGTGACAGTGCGTCAGCGGTGCCGCTTTCGCTTTCTTGCTGCGCCGACAGGCGCAGTGATCGGTCGATCCGAGTGGTGGGCACCACCGGGAGCAACACCACGTGCGGCTCTACGTAGGGTCAGAATCCGGTCGATTTCTGTCAGCAGGCACGACTGAAGGAAGCTGCGCGGACTGTAGAGCTTGACGAGCCTGCTCGTGGGGATGGTGCCGAGGGCGCGGGCCTCGCTGGCATGCGCTTCCCCGCGACCCTCGATCCAGGCGCTCTCCCAAAGCAACGCCAGGTACCGGCAGCCCAACGTCATGATCTCGATCGTCTTGGCACCGTAGCGTTGCCAGAGTTCGTCCGTGAGCTCGCTTCGCGCCTGGCCATCCTTGAGCCCCTCGGTGTAGCTGTCGACAAGAGCCCTCGGCGGAACGGCTGCGAAGGTCTTCTGCATGAGCTCGAAGACCTTCACCGCAGCGTTGTAGCCGCCGCTGATGGGGGCGAGCGGACCGGCTGACATGACGGCCGCCTCCACTCCCTGTTTCATTTCCACCGCGTGCTTCTTGAACATCCCGACTTCGTAGTCCTCGTGGATGTTGTTGGCACGGTTCACCGTGCTCTCAGTTTCGGTTCCGTCACGGTGATGCACGACCTTGGTCACGGTGTCGGTGGGATCGCCATGGTGCAGGTACGAGATGTGCAGCGGCTGACAGGCGTCGCCCACGTAGTGCGCGAGGATACCTGCCGCGCACACGAACTCCTCCAGCTTGCCGGCCTTCGCGAACCCAACCATCTCGTTGTAGATTTGCCAGCAGCGGAACGGGAGCAGTCCCGCCGACAGCGCCGGATCGACTCCGTCCGCGTGCGGTAACCTGCGCACGTGATCGATCCACGCCTGAGGACTGATGTTCGAGGGGTTGCTACAGAGCGACAACAACGTTTCACCGGTCTCGGGGAGGGGCTCATCCATGTCCGCGAAATGGCTCGGCCCCTCCTTGTTGAGCGGCGCTCCGTCGGAAGTCCTACCCCGCGGACCGCGCTTGTGCTGCCCGACCTTCCAGGCCAGGTCTGGGACATCTGCGAGCGGGACGAAGTCCTCCTTCGAAAGCCCCTTGGTGTCCTTGTCCGTGATGTCGGAGAGCTTGAGGGTGATGTTGGTCAGGTTGTCATTGATCAGCTTGCTCAGGCTCAACTTGGAGTTCAGGAGCTTGGTGGCGAGGTTCGCAATCGTGAAGTGACCGACGGTCCCCCAGTACTCCGGTAGTTCTTGCCCCCAATCGCGGATCAGCTCGATGCCCAGGCGGGCGCACACGGGTGAGAGGTTGGTCGCCAGAGCGTAGGACTGGCCGCGGCCCGTCGAGTCCTCGAGGACATGTCCGCCCCACTGGAGGGCAAGTGGCCTCGGCGCAGTCGGCTTGCCGTCCGGGTCCCGGCGCTCGAGAAGCCACAGCGTTCCTGAGTCGCCATGATGGGTCTTGAGCTGGCCGTCGGTCCTGGGTCCGATGACGAAGTCGGCCACGTACTCGAACCCGCCGACGGAGCGGTAGCGGTAGAACAGGGCCAGCACCTGGCCGTACATCTCACGCGATGCGCAGCCGTAGGCGCGAACCGGGGCGCCGATGAGGCGCAGCGACAAGTCGTCCGGACCGATGTCTGCCAGGGGGCCGATCTTCCCCATTCCGTAGACCTGGGGCGTCCACTGGCTCGTGTCATTGATCTCGACCAGGCCTACATCGAGGTTCACAACGACGCCTTGTCCGGGCCAGTCTGAGTAGAGCTCTGAGAAAGGGATACGGGTCAGCTGCTTGTCCGAGGCTTTCCCGATGTCGGTGCGCTCACCGCCCAGGTACGTGAACATTCGGTCGCCAGGGTTGCCGGCCACGTGCTTGTTCGTCACGGCGTACACGGTGTGTCCGTCGGTGACGAGGCAGCCAACCGACGCAACGTGCTCCTCGCCCTGAACCTCGGTCAATATGGGATACCCGCCGCCGATGTACTCCTGCGGGAAGGTCAGATTCAGGGGTCGTGGCTGAGCTATCGTCTGAGGCTCGGCCTCGACCACGCAGACCGGTACATCCTTCCCGTCGGGCAGATGCAGCACGCGGGAGATCAGGTCGTTCGTTTGATACCCGGACGGCAGCTTCTCAACCTCGACCCACTTCGAGACGAAGACCAGAAGACAGGGCCAGGAGTACCTGCGCACCTCGCACTCGCTCAGTCTGCGGGGCCGAGGAGTCTTGGCGCGGTGTTCCCCGAGTTGCGGATCGCTCCGGCGGATGAGGTACTTGCCCACGGCCGTCGCGAGCACGCCGCGCTTGGACGTCAGGTGCCGATGATAGAGGTCTCGGGCCTTGAGCAGGTCCGCGATCGAGAGCGAGCTGAAGTCCTTAACCGCGGCGAGCGGGTCATCGTACTTCTTCGGTTGCTGCTGTGGCATCTTGCACCCCCTGCCCGGCCCAGCGCCGGCGTGAGAATTCCTGTAAAACCACGAGCCCCGTCCTCCTTGAACCTTGCTCACGTGCGATCGGGCGTATCCACGAGTCACCCTGCGTTGGGCAGGGCGTAGCCAGCGGACAACTTGGTCTCCGCGGCAGACGGCTGGATCTGCACGCCGTCGAAATACCCGGCCAGGACGGAGCCAACGTCACCGTTGCTGCGCTTGAGACGCTGGGCGTTGACGAGCCTGAATATCTCCCACTCGTCGTGTGAGCCCAGACTGTAGTTGACGCTCGCGCGGAGAGCGTAGAAGCGGAAGAATGACTTCCGCCACTCCTCCCATTGCTCCCGGCGCTTGTTCTCCTCGGGGGAGTGCTTGCCGTCGCGGCCCCAGTTGAGCTCACCAGCAACCGAGAAGTAGTCCCGGAAGTCGGGATCAGTTGCGTGCTTCCGCGCGAAGTACTGCTCGATGCCTGCAGTCAGCGTCGCCGGACTGTCCCTGAGGAAGAAACCGTGCACGTCACTTGGGCCGATGAAGTAGAAAGCGTCGAATTTTTCGGCCGTGTTGCCGGCGTCGTCCTCCACCAGGATCCTCGTCCACATCCGCATGTAGTCGCCGCCCGAGGGCTCGGCCTGGCTCCGTAGCGCCTGGAGGTCGATGCCCAACTCCTTGGCGTACCGATCGATGAGGCCGAACCCTTCCTTCGACTCCATCTGGTGTGGACGGCCGACGCTTTCCGCTGGTTTCTGACGGTCGAGGGCGTGGGTAGGCGTCGAGGGCGAGTTGATCAGCCCGGGTCTGGCGCGCCGCTGATGTGGCTGCGGATGAAGTCGTAGTAGCTCTCGGCCGGGTCGAGATGTTCGTGGTCATCGTACTTCGCGATGCCCGCGAAGCGGGCGGCCAGTTGCAGCAGGGTCTGTCGATGCTGCTCGTTTGCTGCACGTAGCACCTCGAGGATGGCCAGGAATTCCTCCGTGTGGCCTGAGGGGCCGGTGCGGTCGCGCCACATGTCGTGCGCGATGTCGACGAAGACCAACTCGGCCTCGAGGGCTTCGGCGGCGTCTTCGCACCCCTCGGCGAAGTCCGCGGCGATCTTCGTCGAGCAGGTAAATCGCGCGGCAGTATCGACGACCACGGTTTCAAGTTGCTGCCGCTCCTGCTTCTCGCGGCGGCGTTGCTGCTCGGCGGCGGTGAGCTTGTGCTTGCGGGACATTCTTGCGACCTCCGAGACCAATGGATACGAGTAGGCCGCGGTCGCGGGAGGCGCCGCTGGCGTGGTCGTGGACGACGTGCCCCAGGATAGCCTGCGCGAGGTCCGATGCGGCAACTGTGCCGTGGTCTTCTACGTCTGCCGGTTGTGTGATCGCGGGCAGCAGTACTGCTCGCTGGAGTGCCGCAGGACGGCGCGGCGAGTGTCGCACCGCGCCGCCAATCAGCGCCACCAGCAGAGCCGGGAGGGGCGGCGCGATCACGCCGCGCGCCAGGCGCGCTACCGGGCCAAGCAGAAAGTGACGGATCAGGGTCGACTGAGAATTGCGTTGTCGGGCAGGGTGTGCGTGCGCGTCCCGCTGACGGCGGCCCTGGTGGCCGCGTCCACGCGCGACGCCGGGAGGACGCCCGATGACGCGATTGGTGGTGACCCTCAAGCCGACGCCACTGGCTACGCGGCTGCTGGTGACGAATCACGAGGAGGAGGTACTGCGCGCGGTGCTGCCGCCGCCCAGCCAGGCGCACCCGCGGGCGGCGGCGACGCTGCTCGAGGCCCTGTCGTTGTGGTTCCAGGAGCCGCTCTCCGCTGTGCTGTGTGCGGACGCCACGGGCGCTTCGTCCGCACTGGGACTCTGCGACGGATTCGGCTTCGGCGCGAAGACCGTGCACTACGAGGTGGCGGTGGTCGAGCCCCGCCGGCGGCGACGGCGCCTGGGCACGTTTGCTGACCTGCGGCGTCTCGCGCAGCGCGGTGCGGTATGAGCACGCCACCGGTCGCGACCGAGGCCGAGGTCACCCGCCTGTACTTCGCCGAGCACTGGCGCGTGGGCACCATCGCTACGCAGCTCGGCCTGCATCCCGACGTGGTGCGCCGCGTGCTCGGGCTGGACCTCCCGCGCGGTGCCGGGCCGCCGCGACCGCGCGTGGTCGACCCGTACCGCGATTTCATCGCCTCGACGCTGACGGCGTACCCGACGCTGCGTGCCACCCGCTTGTTCGACATGCTGCGCGAGCGCGGCTTCCGCGGGGCGGTGCGCACCTTGCGCACCTACGTCGCCAGCGTGCGGCCGCGCCGCCACCGCGAGGTCTACCTGCACACCGAGCCCCTGGTCGGCGAGCAGGCGCAGGTGGACTGGGCCTACGTCGGCAAGTTGCCCGTGCCCGGCGGCGAGCGCGCGCTGTGGCTGTTCGTGCTGGTGCTCAGCTACTCGCGCGCCCTGTGGGGCGAGTTCGTGCTCGACCTCTCGGTCCACTCGCTGTGCCGCTCGCTGGTCCGCGCCGGGAAATATTTCGGCGGCCTCACGCGCCAGTGGCTGTTCGACAATCCCAAGACCGTGGTCCTCGAGCGCGTCGGCGACGCCGTGCGCTTCCACCCGGTGCTGCTCGACCTGTGCTCGGCGTTGCGCGTGCAGCCGCGCCTGTGCGCGGTGGCGCGACCCCAGCACAAGGGGCGCGTCGAGCGCGCCATCCGCTACCTGCGCGACCGCTTCCTCGCCGGCCGGGTCATCACCAGCGTCGCCGACGGGAATCGCCAGCTCGAGCACTTCATCGGCGACATCGCGTTGGCCCGACCGCACCCCGTCCTCGCCCCGGCCACCGTCGGCCAGGTGCTCGCCGCCGAGCGCCCGCGCCTGCTGGCCATGCCCGACCCGCCACCCGGCACTGACCAGGTCCTCCCGGTGCACGTCGACACCCAAGCGTTCGTCCGCCTCGACACCAACCGCTACTCCGTCCCGCCGGAGTGCGTCGACCGCGTCCTCACCCTGGTCGCGGACGACACCAGCGTGCGCGTGCTCGACGGCCCCACGGTGGTGGCCCGCCACGCGCGCAGCTTCGGCCGCCGCCAGCTCCTCGAGGACCCGGCGCACCGCGACGCGCTGGTGCGGCAGCGCCGCGCCGCCGCCGACCTCAAGGGACGTGATCGGCTCCTCGCCGTGGCCCCCGACTTCGCCGTCATCCTTGAGCGCTGGGCGCTCACCGGCCGCAGCCTGTCCATCCAGGTCACCCGCGCCATCAAGCTCCTCGACCTGTACGGCGCGCCGATCTTCGCGGCCGCAGTCGCCGAGATGGCCAGTCGCGGGCTGCGCGATCTAGGCGCGCTCGCCGTTGCCTGCGACCGCCTGCGCCGTGAGCAGCAGCGCCCGGTGCCGGTCGCCATCCCGCTGCCGCCGCACATCGGCGACCGCGACGTCGTGCCGCACGACCTGGAGACCTACGATGACGACTGAGCCGCCGCCGGACCTCGTCAGCCAGTTGCGCGGGTTGGGCTTCCGCGCCGCGCGCGAAGCGCTCGCCGCCTTCCTCGCCCACGCCCACAAGAGCCGCTGCGGTCCCACCGAGACCCTCGAGCAACTGGTGCTGCTCGAGCGCCGGGCGCGGGAGGCCACCAACCTCGCGCGGCGCACCCGCGCGGCCGCGCTCGGGGCCTTCAAGCCCCTCGACCGCTTCGACTGGGCGCATCCCCGCGCCATCGACCGCGCCCTCATCGAACGCCTGCTCCAGCTCGACTTCGTCGGCCACGCCGAGAATCTGCTCTTCCGCGGCCAGTCCGGCGTCGGCAAGACCATGCTCGCCAAGTGCGTCGGCCAGGCCGCGCTCGAACGCGGCTACAGCGTCCGCTTCGCCACGCTCGCCGCCGCGCTCGCCGATCTGCTCAAGCAGGAGTCGCTGCCCGCCTTCGAGCGCCGGCTCAAGCGCTACCTCTACCCCGACGTGTTGATCTTGGATGAGCTCGGCTACCTGCCCTGCGACAGCCGCGCCGCCGACCTCCTCTACAACATCGTCAGCCGCCGCCACGAGCAGCGCTCGACGGTGATCACCACCAACCTCGCCTTCAAGCAGTGGGGCACCGTCTTCCCCGGCGCCGCCTGCGTCGTCGCCCTCGTCGACCGCTTCGCCCAGCACTGCCACCGCGTGGATATTGACGCCGAGTCCTGGCGCGAGAAGCACAGCCTGTCCCGCGACGGCCGCGCGACGCCCGAGACCCCCGCCTCCGAGCACCCGCGCCGTGGTCCCAAGCGGCGCTGAAAAGCTCACCCCCCTCTTGCACCTCGACTGTCAGATTTCGACGGAAAGTTTCGGCCGTCTACAATCTGGTAACGGGATGGGTTGAGTATCCAGAAGCGTTCGCCCCACTTGTCGAGGAGTGTGCGCTCCGTGTGCATGGCGATGTCGACGTTGGTGCCCGAGTAGCCGCCGCCCCGAGAACTGATGGGACAACTCAGGTAGACGACGAGCTTGTCCTGAGCGCGCGCCCGGTTGATATCCTCCTTGATCAGGGCGATCTGTTTGTCGAAGAGCCGCTTCCACGCACCGGTGTGCCATTCAAACCTGATCGGCAGGCTGTCCACAGGACGGCCTGCTTCGGTCGTCTGGTCTTGACCCCTCACTGGCGGCCTCCTCAGCCCTGGTGGTCCTTTAGAAGCCATGGCCCAAGAGCCTCTCGTTTCGCTGGCGTATGTCCGCCGGCACATTGGCGTCGTAGGCCCCCTGGAAGTTCGCCTCGTCATCCGGGGCCTCATCGGGAACCTGCAGGAACGTGAACCACCGATTGAGCAGGCAGAAGTGCCCGACGAGCCAGGCGAACTCAACCACCTGCCTGTCGACCAGCGCCGCGTGCTGCTTGTCGTCGTACCCACGCCACTTCTCGACGAAGTGACGATCGAATTCCGTCACCTCGCCGGCCGGGAGTTGGCCGCGGTTGTAGCGGTCGAACTCCCGCTTGAGGCTGCCGAACTCCGCGTCGGTGACCGTATGCGCGTCCTGGCACATCTTGACGATCACGTCGAAGCAGATGTTTTCGCGGGCGGTGTAGATCCCACGGTTGGCCGCGTGCTCATGAAGGTGCAGCAGCTTGTTGTGGCCCTCCTCCTCGCGCCCGACGCTCTTGAAGAGCATGAAGCCGATGAACGAGTGGTGAGTGACCGAGTAGCGGCTGCGGTTGTGCAGCGACGTGCGGCTGATGCACAGTTCCTTGAGTGGCCGGTCGAGGAAGCCGGCGAACTGCTTGCCCTGGTTGAAGACGTCGATGTCGAAGATGAAAGAGTTCGCGTAGGGCACTTCGGTGATGGCCAGAGAGGGGCAGTGCCCCATCACCTTCATCAGGTTGTTCGGGAAGTGGCCCCAGGTGAGCTCTCCCTGCCTATAAGCAGCGGCGGTGTAGTCGTCGACCTCGTCGATCTGCAGAGGGCGGATTCGGGTCCAGGGTCCTTGCTTCATGGTCGCTTCTCCGTTCGTTCGGCGGTTCTCAAGCCTCGGCCCAGGCCGTGGCCACGCTCATCTGTACTCGGACGAAGTGCTTCTTGATGAGCTCGTGGTACTGGAGGTACTGCTGCCGGTAAGCGTCCCACTCCTGCTGATGGCGATTGGGGTCCGTTGCCTGACTGGCCATGACAGCCTCGAGGAGCTTGGCCAGATCCTCGCGGTGTCGCCGCAGTTCAAGGCGCAGGTCCGGGAGTTCTCGGCCCTGCTCCTCCAGGTACCGGAGCCAGCCATCCAGCTTCGCGTGCGACTCATGTCCGCGGTTGATGACCGCGAGGAAGGGTGACACCGCGGAGCTGCGCTGGGCATCCAGATCGCCCTTGGCGACCGCCGTCTTCACTCGAAGGACGCGCTCCGTCTCGGCAGTCCAGATGGCGGTGGCGGGATTGCGGTGATCGTGCGCCGCGTCGTATGTCGTCTCGCTGATGATTCGAAAGGCCTGTTCGGCCTCGATTGACCCGGCTTGGCCAAGGAGGATCTTTGCCTCCCGCGCCAGGCACTCGCACTGCATGAACTCATCCCAACTCAGCAGCGGGATAGCCGAGTCGGGAGTGCGCCCGAGGATTTCTCCCGGCGCTCCATAGACGAACCGCTCGCGCAAGTGCGGCTGGTCCTTGTCGGTCTTGCGCCCGAGCAGCACCCACGTGGACTTGTGACGGGTGTCCGTGAGCAACGACGGCATGCCCAACGCACGCGCCTCCTCGATCATGAACTTGATCTTCTCGAAGGGCTCGATGATGGCGCGCTGCGTACGGTCCGCGCGTCGGTTGTCGGCGAACGCGTTCCACGGCTCGATGATCCCGATCGGCATGAGGAGCATGTGCGATGGGATGTGCGGATTGGCGAGGATCTCACGCCAGACGTTGCGGGCCGCCATCGCGTCGAGACAAAGCCACATGCCCATCTTCAGGACGTCGACGGACAGGGTCGAAAACACGGACTGAATGCGCTGCGCGGCCGTTGCCGCCGTGTAGATGGGATCGACCGGACGCCCATCGATCACGATCACGTGCTTGGCGTCAGAGTGGTCAGCGATCTCGTTGAGCTCGTCCGGCTCGAGGTACTCGAGAAGGCCCGGCAACCACGAGTCCTCCACGTCGTCTGCGACGGCGACGTAGTGAAGACCGAGTTCGGATGCCGCATCCACCACCCGATTGACGGCCGATAGCCGATCCGTGCAAGCCGACTCGATGTTGAGGTAGAGCGCCAGCGACGCCCTCCGGCGGTTGATCTCCGCGTCCGCCAGGACCCGACTGACGGTGCGAACAATGCGGCGCTCATCCCACCCGGTCACCTCGAAGACTGCCCCCACGTTCGGCATCCCTTCGAGCTGCGACATGCGCCCGGCCCCGGCGTCGCTGCGCCGGAACTGCAGCCGCAGGTCGGTAATGGCCTGCTCGGGCGAAGTCGGCCGCATCGGCGGCCGGAACAGTCCTCCGCGCCGCGGCTCGAGGTCGTCGAGGTTCGTGGGATGCGGGAAGTTCCGCATCGGGATGGACTGTTCCTCCTCCGAGATGTTCGAGCTCGCGGGAATCGAGGCGGCCACGAGTCGGGAGGCCATGGCGAGAAACGGAGGGATGGGCGAAACGGCCTGGCCAGGCACGATTAGCTCGCCGTCCAGCCCATAGGAAGCGTCGAGAGTCTGCAGGGCCTGCGCCTCCGGCGACAAGGCTATGCCCATCGTGTAGAAGTACCCGGCGTCGAGGTCGCTGGCGCTCACGAAGTGGAGGGCACCACTCGGCGATCTCGCCAGCGCATCGAACCGCCGCCTGCCGCGCGGCGGAAGCGGGAATTCGCCACGCTTGCTCATTGCCTCGAACGAGATCGCGAGTGCGGCGCGCGCCTGCTCGGTGAAGTCGAAGTGAATCTCCGTCAACGGTTCCACCGACAGCAACGCTCGCTGAGCGCGGTCTATGATCTGAACCGCCATCATCGCCATCCGGTCCAGGGCGTGAGCCCGCGCCAGCTCTGCTGGCCAATCGTCCCCCTGAGGGTCTCCCGCTGCGCCTTGGAGATGAGCAGCCAGAGTGCCAGCCACCCGCGCCGCCTTGACCGCAGCCTGCACCTCGTGCTTGGTCAGAGCGCCGAAGGCGAGATTGGCGAGAAGCGCGTCGAATTCGCCCGGGGCGAGATCGACTCGAACCGTGGCCGAAGGTAGTCTGAGCGTCGGCCCGACGGCCGTATCCGGCTCGCCGGGAGGCGTGGGCCGGAACACCAAGGACCCGTCGAAGATCGAGCGGAGCAAGGCGGGGAAGCGCGGCTCAATGCTCATCTGTCATTCTCCTCGGTCCAGGGGCAGGGCCTAGCGCGAAGCATCGGCCCCTCCCCACGACGCACCAACGGAGGCTACGAGGGGAGCCGCCGCGCGGCGTTGATGCTGCTGTGGCGAGGGGAAGCACGGCTCGTCGGTGGCGGGAGCGACGCAGCGCGTGCGAAGCGTTGGGCCTTTCCGTCCGGACAACCCCGCCGCTCGAGCCAGGCGCGTGTCGCTTAGGCGCCCCGCTCCGAGCTGAGTCCACTTCCGATTACCCAGGCGCATCGCTCAGCCCAGATCCTCGGCCAAACAGAACAGAAGTCAAGATGATTCGACATTCCGTTAATGTAGGGTGCGCTACAAGAGCGCGAGAGTGCTGCTGTTTGGGTATTTCCTAAATGCTTTGGGAGTACCCAAGCGCGGGTCGAGACTTCGGCGTGCCGCGAGGCCTCGTGACGTGGCGCTTCCGCCGCGCAGCCCTGGCGCTTCTCTTCCTCCCTCTCGGAACGTGGACCTCCTACTCGATCAGCTTGTCCCGATAGGAGTCGTACGAAACGTGGAGGCTGTGGGCAGCACACAGGAGGTTACGGTCATGCACCTGGTAGGCGTAGACGTAGCGCTCCTCCCTAACCGTTTCGAGGTCGCGTATGCGGTGGGGCTCAACCTTCGCACGTGGCAGAGCCGTCGTCGGAACCACGCCGGCGCGCATGTTCTGCTCGAGCTCGCATCGGTGTGTCACCTCCTCGCGCGCTGCGGCCGGCGGATCTGGGGTCCCGGACCGCCTGCGGCCTGAGGATCGCTCGCCGAGTCGCTTTCGCTCTCGCTGGACGGCCGACCCGGATAGCAGCAGTAGGGGTTTGTGAACAGGCCGTCCGAGGTGAAGAAGCACACCCCGCGGCACCCGCCTCGGCAGCGGGCTCCCTTGTCACAGCCGGTGCACGTGCCCCCCAGTTGGCCAATCTCGAAGCGGCGGTTGTAGGAGAACGCACCGGCGTCGTTCCAGATCTCGCTCAAGGACCGGGTCCGCAGGTTGCCCTCGACGAAGCGCGGGTCGTAGAGCGACTCGCAGCCCTTGACGTTGCCCTCGCTGTCGATGCCGACGGCCCGCAGACCCGCGCTGCAGCCCTGCCAGCTGCCGAGGCTTCCAGGCTGGTTCCGCAGGTAGATCTCGTTCTTGTCGTAGTAGCCGATGTCGTCCCCGGCCAGGATCCAGAGTCGCGCCGCGTCCCGGTGCTCGCGGATGAAGCGCGTCACGCCTGGCACGCGCGCCGGCTCGAGGAGCAAGTGGCGCGCGCGGGCCATGTTCCCCATGGGCGTGGCGAGCTGGATCTGCCAGGTCTCGACGCCATGGGCGACCAGCAGCTCGTACAGGCCCGGCAAGTCGTCGACGTTCAGCGCAGTCAGGGTCGTGACGACGGCGACCGGGATGTCCTCGGACCGCAGCCGGGCCATCGTCGCGACGGCGCGGTCGAAGGACGTGCGCACGCCGCGGATCGTGTTGTGAGCTTCCCGCAAGCCATCGAGGGAGAGACAGACATTGCTCAGGCGCGCGTGCCGGATCTCCGCGAGGTGCGAATCATCGAGCACCAGGCCGTTCGTGATAGTGTTGACCTGGACCCCGCGGTCGGCCAGGCGGCGTGCCACGCGTTCCCACCCGCGATAGAGGAAGACCTCGCCGCCGATGAGGCTTGCCTGCCGGCAGCCGAGCGCGGCCAGCTCGTCGGCCACTGGCAGGCACTCCTCGAGCGTGAGCTCATCGGCGCGCGCCCGGCCGGCCTTCGACCCGCAGTGGAGACAGCGCAAGTTGCAGCGAAGCGTTAGTTCCCAGACGCAGTATTCAGGGACGTATGGCTGCCTCTCGGGCATGGGGTGGAGCCGGGTGCGGCCGCCGGTCACGGCTTCTTCTTAGCGACACGCGGAGGAGCCATGTACCGCGGGACGATCTCGGAGGTGAGCTCGACGAACTCGCAATCCTCGCCGGTCTCGTCCTTGATCTCTTTGCACTGCCACTCCGTGAGGTACATCCTCTTCGCCGTGGGCGGGACGGCACGAGCCTTGGGCGGCATGTACTTCAATACTGGGGGCGACGTGACCGGGACGTTCCAGACCTGGGTCTCGATTCCCAAGACATCCTTGATCATCCGGATCTGCCAATCGGTGAGGTAAAGCGCGACGTGCTGCTTGCCTTCGATCTCCATCTCATCCTCCTATCGTGAAGCGGGATCAGGGCCCGGTCCGCGATCAGCCCTGGACCCAGCCATCGTTCACGGGCGCGGCCGGGCGCATGCAGCTCGCCCACCTCCTGTGGGCCCGAATAGTCCACCCTCTCACATCCGCAGTCAGTTCGAGGCCTACCAGGCGAATTCCACGGGCATCGTGACGCCGATAGGGCGAATGTGGACGTGACTGTAGAGGCGCTCCGAGGCCTCCTCGAACTCGACTCTCGTCAGCGTTAGCACCTGCGTCACCAGGCCACTCGGCCGGGTGATCGCGAGATCGAGGATGAGCACGTTGGGGTTGAAACCTTGGGGTTGCGCTTTGACGAGCTTGAGGACGTAGCCCGGGGTCGGCATCATCACCAATCCGAGCACGTGGAGCGACTTCTGGCTGCCTGGCCCGGGCATCGTGTTCTCCCAGGCCCACCAGCCGGGACCCTGGCGGTCGGCGGCCGCCGGTTCGACGAGCGTGGCCGCCTCGCTCGCGGAGTCCACTGGCTCGGGGTCGCGCACCTGCAGAACCGGCGGGTGCAGGGTGCTGTCCGCCGTGCGGACCTGAATCTCACGGAAGTGGCCCGCGAATGCCCTGGCCACCGTGGCCTCGTGATCTGGGGGGCACTCACCGGTGATGCCGCAGTTCCCTGGCCTCTCGTAGACGAAGAACAGCGGCGGGTAGATGCGGGTGGGGCTACGAACTAGCTCCAGCGTGCCATCGAACCCCCTGGCGTGGCCGGTCACGCTCAGATACAGCGAGTCCCGGTGCTGAATCGCGACGACGCGGCTTACGTGTGCAAGCGGCAGGACGCTCATCCATCCCTCCTCGGCCCCGGTGGCCTATCCGGACGATTCAATGCAGACGCCGCAGTTACCACCCTGCGGAAACAGCCAGTGATGTTCTCGATATTGGCGGCTGAGACTGCCTCAATGCCGCTCCCTTCCCCGGTCCACAGGCTGCCTAGCACGCAAGACGCGACAGACCACACGGGAGTCCTCGGAGGAAGTTGGATCAATAGTCAACTCGCGCCGGCGCGAGTCAAGAGAATTCGTCATGCAGCGAGCGCGCGGGCCACCACCACATGGTGATACCGGCGTTGTTTGTGTATTTCCTAAATGCTTTGGGAATCCCCAAGCACCGCTCGAGGCCTGGGCTGGCGGCCGTGCCTGGCAACGCGGGGCTTCCTTCGTCCAGACCGAGCGCCTTTCCTTCTCCTTCTCGGAACGTGGACCCCCCACTCGATCAGCTTGTCCCGGTAGGAGTCGTACGAAACGTGGAGGCTGCGGGCGGCGTAGAGGAGGTTACCGTCATGCGCCTGGTAAGCGTAGACGTAGTGTTCCTTCCTAACCGTTTCGAAGTCGCGGACGCGGTGGGGCTCAGCCTTCGCAGGTGGCAGAGCCGTAGTCGGAACCACGCCAGCGCGCATGTCCTGCTCGAGCTCGCGTCGCTGGCGCAGCTCGCGCTCGTAGTCGTCGGTTTCGTGCTGGAGGCGGACGATGTTCATGGCTTCCGCGACCACGGGCAGGACGGCGTCCCGCAGGTTGGGCATCTTGTTGACGTACTGGAAGGCGCCCAGCTTCGCGCACTGCACGGCCGAAGGCACCTGGTAGTCAACGGTCAGCATGATGACCAGCAGGTTTGGCCAGCGCTCGTGGATGATCTTGAGCGCCTGTTCACCCTGCATGGTCTTGTCGGGAAACTTCTTGTCGAGCAGCACCAGGCTAATGGCGCTTGCCTGCTCCTCGAGTATTCGCAGGGCAATCTCACATGAGTGCGCCAGCCGTACCCGGAACTTCCGCTCAAGAATCAGGCGGAGCGTGATCCGCACTGATCGCTCGTCGTCCACTACCAGGATGCGCCCCTTGGGAGTGAGCGAGGACATTGTCCGCTCCTCCCCCCCAGCCAGTCAGCGTAGCGTCTTCAGTCAGCCCAGCAGCGTCTCTCGTCTACCATCCAGGCTACCATGTCCGACCGGACGGCGGAACGAGCCCGACCACTGATCTGCACTCGCGAATCACCGTCGGAGCGGGGACCAATGATGGGGAGTCTCCAAACCACTTTGGGACTACCCAAACGTGACTGCGTGGCACGCGACGACCGAAGACCTCGGCTGGCGTGTGGCAACCTCCATCACCGCGCCAAGGGCAGCTCGACGGTCACACAGGTCCCGCGACCGACCTCGCTGCTGATGCGCACCTCACCGTGCATGCGACGCACGATGTCTCGCACTACGGCCATCCCGAGTCCGCGCGGCCGGTCCTGCCCCTTGGTGCTGACGAAGGGCTCGAATACCTTGGCCAGGGCATCGGGACTGATCCCGCGGCCGGTGTCGCGGATCTCCACTACCACACACTCGTCTCGAACGGCCGTGGTTACGGTGACCCGACGCTGTCGCGGTGAATCCGGCTCGAGGGCCTCGATAGCGTTGGTTAGAAGGTTCGCTAGGACCTGGCAGATCCGAATCGGTGGCGCTGCAACCAAGGGCACGTCGACGAGCCTGAGCGTGACGCGGACCTGTCTGCGCAGCTCCGGGCTGAGGATGGCGAGAGCAGCCTCTGCGGCCTGGTTGACGTTAGCGGTAGCGCGCTGGTCTGACATAGCCGGTTCACCCCGCCTAAACAGCTCGACGCGAGACGACAAGTCGTCAGCCACAACGACCGCGGTCTTCACCGCCTTCCTCAGCGCGTTGGCCTTCCCGAGCGGCCGACGCGTACCAATGGCGAGATCAGTCACCAGCTCGTCCGCCAGATCTGCGGCTTCGCGCAAGCCTCCGCAGAGAGACGTCAGAGGGTTCGAGAACTCGTGCACCTCTTGCCCAAGCAGCGATGCCTCGGCTGTCTGCAGGTTGGCCCGGAGGAGCGATGCATGCGATTCGCTGACGAGAAGGCCCAACTCGTAGGCCCGAAGTCCGATCCGGAGCTCCTCCGCCATCCTGTCTTCGTTCCAAGGCTTGAGGATGTACCGACTGACCTGACCAGAGT
Source organism: bacterium (assembly GCA_041648665.1). Lineage (NCBI taxonomy): Bacteria > bacterium. Next base: position 33,784 of record JBAZOP010000028.1, read on the forward strand.
TGATGGCGTCCACTGTCGCGCGGATGTCGGCGTAGGCGGTCACGATCATCCGTACGACCTGCGGGAACTGGTCCTTGGCAATGGCGCAGAGCTCCGCCCCCGACATGCCTGGCATGCGCTGGTCGGCCAGGAGCACGGCCACCGGTTCGGTGCCCATCAGGGCCAGCGCCTCCTTCCCTGAGCGGGCGACCACAACCTCGAACCGATCGGTGAAGCAATACTTGAACGTGACGAGGTTGCTCTCCTCGTCATCGACGTAGAGGACCTTCGGCCGTCGCTGATTCACTCCGCTCCTCCGCGGACTCGGCTCCACTGGTCGCAAGAGCGTTGCGACCGGTGAGAATCAGGCAAACCCGCTGAACGCTGCCATCATATGTTGGGATATGGCGTCGTGACCAGGGCCTTCATCGACAAAACGGACACCGCGCGGAGCTCGGGCCCTCGATTGGTCCTAGACACACAGGTTCGTCGCCTACCCAAACCGAACATTTTCCACCAAGACTCCGTCGAGCATTGGACAACGCCAATCGCGTTTGTGTAGGTCCAAAGAAGCAGATTGCAACCCGTATCCGGAGCTGGTGAGTCTGGTACTCATTCCGATTTAACTTGACTTCAGATGTACGCGGCGGACGATCCGGCTTGTGACACGGCGTCCTGTCCGCGGAGACCGAGCAGTTTGCCGCAACGGGGTAGGCAGAGGGTTCCTTCTTGGGCACGTGGGCGCGAGCTTGAGGCCCCGCCTCAGAGGGCGTCAGTGAGCGGGAGACAGGTCGCTTGGACTGGGCGACTGAGGAGGTGTGCGCCATGCAATTGCGCAGAAGACCAACTGGGCGAGCCCGTCCTGATGGCGGGACGCTCAGTTCACGTCAGAAAGAGGTGTTGTGCCTGATTGCCGATGGGTACACCTGTTCGAACATCGCTGCAAGGCTCGGCCTCAGTGAGCGTACCGTGGAGACTCATCGAGCACGTTTGATCGCAAGGACTGGTGCAATGAACACCGCAGAATTGACCAAGTACGCAATCCGCGTGGGGCTTACCAAGCTCGAGGTTTGAGCCGCGTGTGGTCCGGGTTTGTACGCATTGTTCTAGCGCGTTGAGGCGAGCACACTGGCCTCCAACAAGGCTCAGCTTGGAGAGGCCACGATACCGTTGTGCCCCCACCGTCGCAGAATGAGCAGGCACAACGGGCAGAGGAATTCGGAGGACAGAATGCGCCTCAAGCATGGTCTTTCCATTGCTGCTATTGGTGGGGTCGTCTTCCTAGGCGCCATGTTGCTGTTTGGCTTGGGTTCGAGACGCCCCGACTCGAAGTCGGTAGTCGAGCGCGACGCACCACCGAGCACGTCGCCCATCACGGCACCGCTATCTCGTGTGGCTTCACCCTCCTTGCCGGGGGTGAACAATGGAGTGGACGAGCGTGTTGGTGGTCAGCAGGCGCCTGAGGATCACGCGCCGGACCTGGCAGAGATGGCGCGCCAAGAACGCGAAGCCCTGCTAGGCCGCATCCAGTCGCCGCAGCGCTCATCTGAGCCTTGGACAGCAGATGCCGCGAGGCTGTTCGATGAGCTGAAACTCGTGAAGCTGCCGGCAGCCGCGCAACGAGACGCCTCGTACGGAAGCTTGGTGTGTTACCCAGCCGGGTGCGTCGCATCCATCGAATCCACCCCTCAGGGACTGAGGGTGCTGATCGACGAGTGGTTGAATAACACGCACCTGACTGCTTGGCAGGCAAGTAAGCATTGGACCCCTCCTCTGCCGCTTCCGAACGGCAGAGTATCCGCTGCATTCGTACTTGAACGGCCTGCGGGCCATCGACAAGGAGGATGACATGAAGAGAGTACTGGTCTGTGCGCTTTCGGTGATGACGCTGCTGGTCGGTGCGAACAGTGCGTACGCCAACCAACAGTGGACACCTGGTTCCGTCTGCCGCGGCAATGCCGTCTGGGAGCAGGGCTACATCAGTTTCCTGGACTCGAGGGCGTACAACGATTACCAGGCTGGCACGATTGGTATTTCGTGCCCGGTGCAGGTGACCGATGCCGTCTCCAGCAATTACTACCCCTACTACAGGGTCAATGAGGTGTCGGTCATGTACTACGACGCAACGCCGACAAACGGGGGTGGCGCCGTTTTCTGCTGGGTGGTCGGAACCAGTGCCACCGGCGGCACCACGGCGAGTTCGTCGGTGTACAGCTGCAGCACAACCGGGGGGTGCGGCAATGACGCCAACACCTTTACCGGCACCGGCCGCCTGGATTTCGCGAATCCGCTGGCGTACGGCTACTGGGCCGGCCTGAGTGTCCGGTGCGGCGTACCGTACAACGACTCTGAAGCCTACGGCAAGAGTTCGCTCATTTCGATCTTCAGCGATTGGACGAACTAGAACGCGGACCGGCCTCCCCGCCACCGCGCATTGACCCCCAAGTAGGGAACGTGATCTGACAGAGGCATGCGCCTCTGGTCGACGCTCCTGACCCCCTTACTGACGCGTGAAATCCTCAAGCCCCGAGAAGCGGGGGAACCTCGCGAGCGGCGCCACGTCTCTCGATAGCGCGTCACGCCGGAATTATGGAGCATGCCGAGTCTGAGGAAGCGGTCCGCCTGGTTGTGGGCGCGACGCTGTGCGAGATCGACGACGAATGGGCCGTGCATCGGTGATCGGTTAGCAGCCCGTCACGCATGACGTTTCCCGACGGAGATCCGGTGCTCGTATTGCGCGCCCGCTTCGACCCGCGCCTGGAGCCGCGCCCGATTGGCGTTGGGATCGACGGCCT
>JBAZOP010000029.1 GCA_041648665.1 bacterium
CCCTCTGATATTATCGTCGCAGAGGCGATACTCAAGGAGTGGCGATGAATTTCAGGATCGGCATGGGATTCGACATTCATAAACTCGTCTCCGGAAGGCCCCTCATCCTTGGCGGGATAAATGTCCCGTTTGAGAAGGGCATGCTCGGCCATTCCGACGGCGATGCGCTGCTCCACGCGATAGCGGATGCCATGTTGGGCGCCGCGGCGCTGGGCGACATAGGCCAACACTTCCCCGACACTGACCTGAGATACAAGGGCGCTGACAGCGCAAAGTTGCTCTCGCTTGTTTCAGCACTTGTCAAAGAAAAGGGATTCTCGCCGGTCAACGTGGATGCCAACATCATAGCCGAAAAACCGAAGATGATGCCGCACATCGCGAAGATGAGGGAGCGAATCTCCGGTATACTGAACCTTCCGATCGATTCAGTGAGCGTCAAGGCGCGCACGAACGAGGGTCTCGATGCAATAGGGAAGGGCGATGCTATAGCAGTTCAGGCAATAGTACTTGTAACATGTTGAGGCGGGTGGCGTCGGGATTGAAATAAAAAGGAATCTAATATGGCTTTGGTAGTCTACAACACGATGACGCAAAAGAAAGAGGAGTTCGTGCCGCTCAAGGCTCCGAAGGTTGGCATGTACGTGTGCGGGATCACGGCATACGACACATGCCACCTGGGACATGCGCGCGCCGCCGTGGTCTTCGACATGATCTATCGGCATCTCAAGCACCGCGGCTTCGACGTGACGTACGTGCGCAACTACACGGACGTGGACGACAAGATCATCAATCGTGCAAACAAGGAAGGGCGCTCCTGCGAGGATATCACGCGCCAGTACATAGGCGAGTACGAGGAGGACATGGCCTCCCTCGGCGTGCTCAAACCGGACATCATGCCCAGGGCCACGGGTCACATTCCGGAAATGATCGCCACGATCGAGAAGCTGATCAGCCGCGGCATCGCTTACGAGATCGATGGCGATGTCTACTTCTCGGTGCGGAAGTTTCCGGGCTACGGCAAGCTCTCGAAAAAGAATATCGAGGAGCTGGAGAGCGGCGCGCGCGTGGAGGTGGACGAGCGCAAGAAGGACCCGCTCGATTTCGCGCTCTGGAAATCGGCCAAGCCGGGCGAGCCGAAGTGGCCCTCCCCTTGGGGCGAGGGCAGACCGGGTTGGCACATCGAGTGCTCGGCCATGAGCTCCAAGTACCTGGGCCAGCCCTTCGACATCCACGGCGGCGGCCGCGACCTCATCTTTCCGCATCACGAGAACGAGATCGCGCAGGCCGAGGGCGCGTGCGGATGCGAATTCGTGCGCTATTGGCTGCACAATGGGTTCATAAACATCAACGCTGAGAAGATGTCGAAGTCGCTGGGCAACATCACCGCGATTCGCGAGGTGATAAAGCACCACGATTCCGAGGCGGTGAGGCTCTTCATCCTCTCGTCTCACTACCGTTCGCCGCTGGACTACACGGAGAAGGCGCTCGCCGAGGCCGGGTCTTCGCTCGACCGCTTCTACGAGACCGCGGAGAGGCTCCATGCGATACATCCCGGCAAGTCCGTGTCCGACGATCCCGGCGATTCGAAAGAGGCGAAGGAACTCCGAGAATTCTTCACCCGGTTCGACGCGCGCTTTGACGAGGCCATGGACGACGACTTCAACACCGCCCGGGCAACGGGGCTCGTATTCGAGGCGGTGAGACTCGTGAACAAGTTCTTGGACAATCAGGAATGCCCTACGTCTTTTACCGGATGGACGGTGCTTCAGTTCTCGCACATGCAGCAGATCGCAGGCGCGGTGCTCGGCGTATTCGGCTCAGACCCGGCCGCGTATCGCCAGCGCACCCACGCCAGGGCCCAGGCAAAATCGGGCGTGGACACCTCCGAGGTCGAGCGCCTCATCGCCGAGCGCAAGGCCGCGCGCGCTTCAAAGGATTTCAAACGTGCCGACGCCATTCGCGACGAGCTTGCGAAGCTCGGCGTGGAATTCAAAGACAAACCCGACGGCACGACGGAATGGAAGCTGCGCTGAGATGTCTCAATTCAAACTCGTCACAGAATTCACTCCCAAGGGCGATCAGCCGAGGGCCATAGAACAGCTCACCGAGGGCGTGCTCGCGGGAAAGAAGCATCAGACCCTGCTAGGCGTCACGGGCAGCGGAAAGACGTTCAGCGTGGCTCATCTCATCGCGAACGTGGGGAAACCCACGCTGGTCATGGCGCCGAACAAGACGCTGGCCGCCCAGCTCTTCTCCGAATTCAAGGAACTCTTCCCCGAGAACGCGGTCGAGTACTTTGTCAGCTACTACGACTACTACCAGCCCGAGGCGTATCTCCCTGCCCAGGACCTCTACATAGAGAAGGACTCGGACATAAACGAACGCATAGACAAACTGCGTCACTCGGCAACGCACTCGCTGCTCACGCGTCGCGACGTGATAATCGTGGCCTCTGTCTCGTGCATCTACGGTCTGGGCAGCCCAGAGGCCTACCAAAGCATGATGGTGAAGACGGCCAAGGGCGAGACGATCGACCGCCAGCGCCTGCTTCGGCGCCTGGTCGACATCCAGTACCAGCGCAACGACATCGACTTTCATCGCGGCACCTTCCGCGTGCGCGGGGACACTGTCGAGGTGATTCCTGCATACGAAGACGCCAAGGCCGTGCGGTTCGAGTTCTTCGGCGACGAGCTCTCACGCATCATGGAGATAGACGCGCTCACCGGAAAGCCGATACAGGAGCTCTCCGACGTCACCATCTTCCCGGGCAGCCACTACGTGACACCGGAAGAGAAAATGAAACAGGCGATGGGTGCGATCCGAGACGAGCTGCGCGATCGGATCCAGCATTACGATAAGGGGAACAAGATCCTCGAGCGCGCGCGCATAGAGCAGCGCACGATCTACGACTTGGAGATGATGGAGGAGATGGGTTTCTGTAAGGGGATTGAGAACTACTCAAGACACCTCACGGGCCGCGCGCCTGGCGAGGCGCCGCCAACGCTCATGGAGTATTTCCCATCGGACTTCCTGCTCGTGATCGACGAGAGCCACATCACCGTGCCGCAGATCGGCGGCATGAGCCGTGGCGACCGGGCGCGCAAGGAGACGCTGGTGGACTACGGCTTCAGGTTGCCGTCCGCCCTGGACAACAGGCCGCTCAAATTCGAGGAGTTCGAGAGGCTCACGAACCAAGTGATATACGTATCGGCTACGCCCGCGGAATACGAGCTCAAGAAATCCGGCGATACGTTCGTGGAGCAGATCGTGAGGCCCACGGGGCTCATCGACCCGGAGCCGGAGGTGAGACCGATCGCAGGCCAGGTGGACGATCTGCTCTCCGAGATCAAAAAGCGCGTGGATGCAAACGAGAGGGTTCTCGTCACGACTCTCACCAAGCGCATGGCAGAGGAGCTCACCGATTATTTCAGGGGAAAGGGCGTGCGCGTGCGCTACCTGCACGCTGACATCGAGTCGTTCGAGAGGATGGAGATACTCAGGTCGCTTCGGCTAGGCGAGTTCGACGTGCTGGTGGGCATCAACCTCCTGCGCGAGGGGCTGGACCTTCCAGAGGTCTCGCTGGTCGCGATACTGGACGCGGACCGCGAGGGCTTCCTGCGCTCGACGCGCTCGCTCATCCAGACCTTTGGCCGCGCCTCGCGCAACGTTAATGGCAGGGTGATCCTATACGCGGACGTGATGACCGATTCGATGAAGCGCGCCATCGACGAGACCCTCCGCCGCCGCAGGGTCCAGGAGGCCTACAACAAGAAGCACGGCATCACGCCCGAGACCATCAAGAAGAAGATCAGTGACGTGCTGCACTCCATCTACGAGCAGGACTACGTGCAGGTCCCGGCAGGCGGCGAGGACTTCGTGCCTCAGGACGAGATACCGAAGCTCATAAAGAAACTGCGCAGCCAGATGCTGGAGCACGCAAAACGCATGGAGTTCGAGGAGGCCGCGAAGCTGCGCGACCGGATCTCCGAACTCGAGAACCGCCGCGTCGGCCTCTGATTGCCACGAAATCCTTCTATTCCCCCTGAAATTATGATATTCTTCCCCAAATTTTGAAGGGGGAAGATCATGAGGCATACCCGCGCGTTCATTCCTTTCATCATTACGGCCATAGTACTCATATCCGCCTGCGGCGGAGGAAGCGGGCTCGACCTGACCAAGCCGTTCCTGGATATCGGCGACATCACATCCATAGTCGTCGACCAATTCTACATCAACGGCGGCATGGAGGACGAGTACGGCGGGCAGGGCGAGTTCTCGGTATACATGAGGGATTCTGCGACCGGCAAGGACGTGGCTTGCACCACTCAGGAAGACGGGATGAAAGCGCTCGCCTCGTCGGGGGTCTATTACGGCGAGCTTTCGGTTCCGTTCAAAGAGATCGAAGGGGTCTCGATCGATTCCGTCGCCCGCTTCAAGCTCGTGTTCGTGGAAAAAGACGGGGGCGAATGCCCTGAGCCCATCGGCATCGAGGACGACATAGCTGGGGAGTCGGCCGAGCTCACGACAGATGACTTGCTGGCGAATCTTATCTGGGCCACGAACGGCCGCGCCGCCGCAGTGCTCAGGGACCCGGGCAAGGAGCCGCTCGCGGTCCTCTCCATGGCCCCTGCCCTGAACGAGGGACTCTTCATCGACAAGCTCTTCTTCGAGCACGACGCGCCCGAAGGGAGCGCTCCGCGTTTCTACATCAGCGCCGATGTCGGCGACGACCTGTGCCAGATCGGCGACGAATTCATGGACTCTATTCGCACAGGGGATGTGCTCTATGCGGCGCTGGGTTTTTCGATCCCGTGCCTCGATGCTGCCGACCGCTCTTTCACCGACATGGAGATGAGCCTTTCGCTCTTTGTCCAGGAGGACTCGGGACCTGAGCTCATGGGCGAGATCGAGCCTGCGAGGATCTCCGACCTGATCGGCGAGCGCGCTGACTTCACAAACGGCAAGGGCTACGTCTCGTTTCAGAGCATGAGCCCGGTGTATTTCGGCGCGCCGGTGGTGAGGCTTGCCGACCTTGCGGCTACGCAGATTACGAAAGTCTCCCACTCAGCCGCGCCTCAGACCGCCGGCGTTGTCGAAGTCTTTGCTGTCGATCCTGTGAGCGGCAAGTATCTGGCCTGCGCCGGAGCCGGCCAGGGACTGGCTGCCATCGAGCAGGCGGGCGCGTACGAGGGGCTTGCGGCGACACTTTCATCGGCCGGCTGGGAGCGCGAAATCTTCGGTTATGGTTCCGTGTACTTTGCGCTCATCGAACGTTCGGATGCTCTCTCGTGCCCGACGCTTCCCGGCGAGGGGATGCCGGTGTTGGCCAGGACAACGGCGCTTTCACCCGCGGAGCTTGCGACGGGTGCTGTGAATTTCGAGGAAAACGGCGGCAGCATCGAGTTCGCACAAGCCGCTGATAATTAAAGAAAAAATAGGGCTCAACTCTTATTTTTCAAAAACCACTCTACAGTAGTTTTTATTCCTACTGGAAGCTCAATTACTGGCCTCCAGCCAAATTCTGTTTGAAAACGCCGACATGAGATAGAATTTCGTTCCAAATCCCTGTTTCTGACAGGGCCGTGATGTTCCTGGCAATGACTTCCTGTCAGTTCGCGCAACATGTTGAAGACTTTATTGATATCCGTTTCCACGCCCGTTCCTACGTTATAGATGCCTTGGGCAACGTCCTTCAGGGCCGTTCGATTGGCTTCGACTACATCACTCACATGAATAAAATCGCGAGTCTGATCACCAGACCCATCAATTACAGGCTGTCTGTTTGCCAGCATTTTCTCGAGGAAGGCTGCAACTACCCCGGCTTCGCCGCAACCGTTTTGACGTGGACCATAGACATTTGCGTATCGCAGTGCGACCCAATTGATATCGTAAGTGCGTCCGTAATAACGAAGAAGTTGTTCGATCATGAGCTTTCCCAGCCCGTAAGGGGACGCAGGATCGGTTGGATGAGATTCATCTGTCGGGAGTTTATCCGTGTTTGCGTAGACGGCGGCCGATGATGCAAAGATGACCTTCCTGAGACCATGTCTCCTCCCGGCTTCCATCAGGTTCAAAAAACCGTTGATAGTGACCACGAGTTCCCCCGCTGGATCTTCCAATGAGTTGGCGACATTGATCCGGGCAGCATGGTGGCTCATTATCTCCGGTCGTTCCTTTTCAAATACCGTGAGGATGTCTTCATCATTTACACTCATCTCGTAAAAGCGGACTTTAGAATTGATGTTTTTTGTGGAGCCTCTGGATAGGTCATCCAAGACGACTACGTTGTGCCCATCGTTTATATAAGCGTCTGCAATATGGGAACCTATGAATCCAGCGCCGCCTGTAATCAGTATTTTCATCGGTGCCCTCTTTTCGGTACTTCATATGCCAAGTGCTTCAATCCAGCTAACGCCGCCGTATTGTATCAGTATGTAATACAAATCTCCTCGCCGCTGCACAAGAAAGATACTTTTTTTAGGATGTCTGCCCATTCCCCTGGTGAATTTCGGATCGAATCTTGTAATTCAAGGCTGTTCCCAGGTATTTCGAGCCTAGTGCTTATCCAGATATTTTCATCCCAGTCGTTGACCACTTGTGCAACAGTGCCTCGCGGATTGGAATAATCGCGAATCACAAGTTTAGGCAATTGGAGCGACAAGAGACTGTAGATGAGTTTTCCGGATAACCTTGCCCCAAGCATTGACGAAGCATCGGCAACTCTTAATTTCATCCCGTGTTTTTTCCAAGGCTGTGCACACATACATTTTACTTCTGCTTCACTCCGCTCATTTTTCGTAACGCAAAAATTATCTTTTGTTCTGCGTAACCCGTGATAAAGAGTCTTGTCTGTTTGATGGCTGCAGATTGGACATGGAAATTTCATCAAAAGAGCGTTAAGCGGCATTGAATCAATAATGTCGGCAATCTTGAGTGTTCGTGAGTATTCATTCTCCATTACTGATATTTTTAGTTTTGCTGTTCCTGTGCCAATGTATGGGCTGATAAGCTTCCACATTTCTTGAATGCATTTGGTTCTGATCTCTGTCGCCTTCTGTACGTCATGACCAATTGGGAGGAATTTTGGATCAACATTGTCGATCGAAGGGATGCCAGCATAAAAATCAATCCAGGTTTGGTTCGCTCTCTGGCTTAATCCCCATATTTTTCCGTATTCCTCATAAGTGCCGCTTGATCCAAGAAACGTTCTTATTAAAACCGATGGGGCCACATTGAACATAGCAACAAGTGTCAGTATGACTTCAGCCGGCCTGAAATTAGGACAAGGGGAACAACCATCGGCAACAAGTAGCTCTCCTGTTAACGGAAGATCCCTTGTATTTATTTTCTCTCCCCATTTCTGCAGGTAGGCCATATTCCCTTCGATATAACCGCCTTCATTTGCAGGAGTTTTTTGCAGGATAACCATCTCCATCTCAGGCTAATTTCAATCGAGGCTGGTAGTCAATGGTTATCTACGTGCCAGGTATGCGATGTATTTCCGTTGACTGAAAATCCATACTCTGAAAGATATATTTGCATGGAGCCGGTCGAAATCCTTGGGGTGCTTTCTTCGCTCACGCCGGATGCATATTTTCAATCATCCATGAGCGGCCAGCTGCCTCGTTACGCCTTTTTTCATAAGGCGCTATGCGGGTTCAAGCGGGAGATTGCATCGACCTCGGCGAGCAGCGAGGAGGAGTACGGTGCAAAGGTTCGCAAGCGTCGAAAGAAGATGAAGCGTCTCAAGGAGCTTCTGCGCGATCGCGGCCGTCGTTTGGCCCGTATGACGGCGCTCGATCTTGGCGCTGGTTTTGGAATTGAGGCTCTCCTTTGGCGCGGCATGGGCGGCGGCTCGGTCATTGCACTCGATCGCCAACCGTGTGCTCTCGATCCAAATTGCCGCGACCAGATGCGGCAATGGATGGCGGCGGTTCATGCTTCCATTGAGGAACCCTTTGATCCTGCGCAGGATGTCAGAGCTGTTTTTCGCCAGAAGGGTGTCGAGTGGCTCGTTGCGGATGCGGCAAGCGTGCCAGTTGACGATGAGAGCTTGGACCTTGTTTTCTCGATCTCCAGTCTTGAGCACATTGGCGACATTGAGCGTGCCATCAGTGAGGTGCATCGCCTTCTCAAGCCAGGCGGTATCTTTTATGCAGAGTGGTCAAATTTTTATTCGCTGGTCGGGGCGCACTCCCCAGGCATCGTCGATATCCCTTGGGGGCATGTACTGCTTACGCCGGACGAACTCCGAACTTTGTCGTGCGAGCTAAATAGCGTGTCGGAAGATGAATTTGACGCGCTCGTTGGCGGCCTCAACAGGTGGCATTTGCGGCGGTGGCGCGAGACGTTCGACGATTCGTTATGGAAGGTCCACGAGTGGAAGCACCTTGCTGACGAAGGCGTCGAACCTCTTATTCCATTATGGCTTATCGATCGCCTTCCTCGTGAGCTGACAATCGTCGATTTGGTGACAGATGACATTAGGGCGCTATTGGAGAAACGCTAGGATTATCATGATTACTGCTGCTGACATCAGAAAATTGCAACTCGACCTCACGTCGTACTGCACGCTCAGCTGCCCGTATTGTTCGCGCACGAAGGTCTTCACCAGGCGAGGGCGCGACGGGTTGCCGCCAGGTCATCTGCCGCTTGCGCTGATCCGTAAACGATTCGAGCCTCTCCTCGCCAACCTGCTTCACGTAAATTTTTGCGGTACATTCGGGGAGCCGACTATGCATCCCGAGTTTCTGGACATCGTGTCCTTCTTCAGGGAGCGCTCGCGGGCCAGGATATCCATCGACACTAATGGCGTGACTCACGAAGCGGAATGGTGGCGCAGCCTGTCGTTTCCTCGCTTGCATGTGCGCTTTGCCATCGACGGAGCGACGCCGGAGAGTTATGTCCGCTATAGGATGGGCGCCGATTTTCAGCGCACGATGTCAAATCTTGAAGCCTTTGTAGTGGGGGGAGGGAAGGCCGAGTGGCAGTTCATCGTCTTCGAGCACAACGAAGGAGAGATCGATCAGGCGAGGGCGATGGCGCGCCGGATCGGCTGTGACATCGACTTCCGACGCTCGCGGGCGTACGGCGAGACACTAGCGCCGCCGGCCGAATTCGACGGTCCTATCCAAAGGTGTGAACGATGTAAATTCGTCGATGGGCGGGAGCTCTATGTCGCCTATGACGGCATTGTCGAATTTTGTTGCAGGTTGCAACCGCGCTGGATGGACTCGGACGATCCGCCCGATTTCGTCAGACGCTACCTTTATCGACTCGATGATCTGAGCCTTCATAGACATTCTGTAGAGGAGATCCTGGCGTCAGAGTACTTCCAATTTATGATCGAGCATTATCAGGAGGTTTGCCATAAATATTACCCTTCAGTGACGAGCGTTTCAGCAAAAGGAGATTGAGCAAACCAGGAAGGTTGCCATGGATGATACGTTTGTCGGTCGGCTCAAGTGCGGCGGAAGTATAAAAATCTTCGTGGTGAAGGTGGAGATCCTTAGGCGATGCAATCTGCGCTGCCGAAAATGTTTTTCCTGGCGCTCGACTGAGCAGGAGGATATGCCGCGTGAACGCCTCTTGCGGATCATCGATGAGTGTAGTAAGCACGGTTGTCATGTCTTGAATCTTATCGGGGGAGAGCCAACGCTCTACGACGCCCTGCCGGAGATCGTCGCCTATGCAGGCGAACGTGACATAAAGTGCGGCATCACCTCCAACGGACAGCTCATCGACGAAGCCTATGCCATGCGTCTGCACAAGGCCAAGCTGAAATCCATTTGGATATCCCTTGATTCGCATCAGGAAGAGCTCCACGATTATATCGTGGGCGCTCCCGGAGCATGGCGGCGGTCGGTTGATGCGATCCGGATACTTTTGCAACATATACGCTACGTTGGCGTAAATTCGGTTCTTGCTTCATTCAATTACCGGGACATCATCGATCTCCTGCGCTTTGTGCATGGTCTCGGTGTTCGCCATCTCAGCTTCATGCCCTATGAGGATACTGGGGATCGGAAAAATAATTCGCTCTTCCGTCTCCAGCCACAGCACATAGACGAGCTAAATAGCACCCTGATTCCACGGAGTCTCGAAGTTTCTAAAGAGCTGGCTGTGGAGACAAACCTCTCGCGTATATTCAGATTCGGGGGAGGCGGTGCGGGCATTATGTCGCGAACGAACGATTTGCAGCTGCGCACGCCCTGCTTTCTGCCGTTTTATCGTGTCGAGATCGATCGGAAGGGGAACGCCTTTCCTTGTTGCGAGATGATCGAGGAAAAATTCCGCATGGGCAATATCCTCGAGAGCGGCCTCGATGCCATAATCGCGTGCAAGAAGTATTGTAAATTCAGGCGTGGCCTCATTCCTCCATTGAAACACCCGCGATGCCGCAGCTGTTGGATTACGATCGACGACAATCTGGAGATCATGCAGGAGTTGGCTGGATATGATGCTGGCTCGCTTCTGAGGCGCATGTTGGACCGTACGGAATGTGCGGGGGCGGGAACGGGCATCGTCGAGAAGGGATAATCATTGCAGTTGCTCACCGCCAGCTTCGATCAGCATCTCGCGTGCCCATTTCATATACAGATCGCCGTACTTGATTGAATCTATTTTTCGGAGGATCGCCGCGCGGACATCGTCCACTCCATGGAATTCCTCGTCCGTCCAAAAGCGGCGTGCTCTCTCAAAGTATCCGACTTCGTTGAGGAAAGCCACGCCGAAATAAAAGGATTCGCCGATGGGGCCGGTCCTACTCATGACGAACGATCCGTCAGGTTTGAGGGAAGACTGCAGGCACCACCTGATCATGGCGCGTAGCTCGTCGCGCGCCGTCGCTTGCTGCCGTCTATTCATGTGCGGCCAACCGTAACGGAAAATTTTGACAACGTCATAGTTGTGATGGTTCGAATATCCCCCGTGTTCCAGCCAACCAAAGGGGTACTCCAGGCCTTTGATCGCGAGCGTTGTGTCGATGATCTTTTTCCAGCGCCTGACATCCCCCTTGCGGTATGAGATAATGTGAAACGTAGTGCTCAGGTGGTCGGTCTTCACTGGCTCGCCCACCCGCAGATACCACTCCCCCCAGTAACCGGTGTCGGAGTTTTGCCACTCGTCGTCGATGAATCTGAGGAGAGCGTCTTTCAGGCTGGGGTGATATGGGTAGTCAGCGGGTGCCCCATTGAGCAACAGGCGGAGAAGCCCCGTTGCGGCGTAGTTCAGCTCTTTGGCGCTGTCTTTCCCTGTAGCCGTGATATCCGAAATGAGGAGGGAGTGCAGATATGTGCTGAGGGATTCGGGTGAATTGATCCTGTCGAGAAACGAGGTCCGGTGCGCAGGCGTCCTTCCTTCTTCCTGAAGCTCGCGTATGAAATCGACGGAGGTGTTGAACTTCAAGAACCACTCTTCGAAACACCGCCCCCAGCTACCGTCCGATGGCGCCTGCTCATCGGCGAATCCCTGATTCGGTTTCCTGAGACTTCTTCTGAGCTCGTCCATTCTCCGCCTGAGGCGTTCATAGTCCGATGTCGAATCAGCTAGCCAGCGCGTCTCGAGAAGGATCTGACGCGAGCAGGGCATTGGTCTGCCGGACACCTCGCTTCTCGAGATAGCGCGTTGCGCTTCGCTCATTGCCGGCTCGAATCTCCGGATCGTCGCTGATCGGTCTTTGTCAAAGGCGTAGAAATCAGCGTTGAGGTCGTAGCTGCGAGCGTGTGCTGCCGAAGCTGCGATGAGAAGGGCAGCGACTATGAGCAAAAGATTGAGACGGCGGAGAACGTTCATGATGATTGGAGCGGGAAACATGTTGACTGAAAAGGATAGTCGCATTTCCTGCAGCGCACAAGTTCGGCCGGGTTGCGCAGATACGTTTCCCGGAACGTCACAAATGTCGTGTTGTTCCAAACGGCTCGGAAGCCACCTTCAGCGAAGGCATTTCCGAGGAGGTGTTGCCGGTGGGGGTCTTTGCAGCAGGGTACCACGGTGCCGTCCCAGTTCACGTGGGCCCAAAGCCATGGATAAGGGCAGACGTGCGGTCGGGCAAGGCGCGGCTTGAGATGCTGTGTTCCGCCTGCGCAGTCGCAGACGGCGTAGCGGATCGGACCGCTGTCAGGCAGAAATTTACCATAATTGGAAATAGTCTCCACCTCTCCGATTGATGCCGTCTTGATCCTCCAAGCGATACCCATTTCATCGGCGAGGGCCTTTATGCGATTGGCTTCGTGCTCATTGTGCTTCATAGCGATGAACTGGAGCAGTATAAGGGGGTTCGAACTCTTTAGCCTTCGCTTGGCCTCAATGATGTAATTGAGGCCGGCGATGATCTTCTCGAACGAGGCGCCACGGCGGTAGACCTGAAGGGTCTTGTCTGAAAGTCCGTCGAGAGAAACGCGTAGCTGCGTAAGACCGCATGTCACTATTTCCTCGCATTGTTCACGACCGCCGAAGCATTGACCGTTGGTGCTGACCTTCGTTGTGATGCCGCGAGAGTGCGCCTCCGCGATCATCCGGAATATCTCGGGATGCAGAAGTGGTTCGCCGAATCCCCACAGCAGAATCGTCTCGAGCTCGGGCGAGAGCTCGTTGATTAGGCGAACGTAGTTGCCAAGATCCATGAATCCCTGCGTTACGCCCAGTGTACCGCTGCCGGTGGGGCAGAGCGGACACGCGAGGTTACAGTGGTTGGTCGGTTCGACCATCATGTAGCGGGGCGAATGGTTGAGCATAGTCTTCTTTATGAAGAGGCTGTATCGTGCTGATATCTTATTCCGGATATTGCTCAAAGATCGTTTCATGTCTCAGGGGTTCCTGTCCGTAATAATGGTTGCTCTGCTAGTGCTCATTCGTCCTCAAGGTCAACGAAACGGCGGAAGGCTGTACACTCGTCATTCTGGTTTGCGATGGCTAGCGCTTGCCTACGGAGGTTCGTCGGCACGTCGAGCGTTTCATCGACTACCGCGGCGAGCAAACGCTCAAGATCCTCATCCGTTGTGAATAGCGTTTTGCATGAACCAAGGAACTCCGCTATTCGTCCCACGTCGGCTGCGATTACAGGTCGATTGCAGGCCATTGCCTCAAGGACGACGTGAGGTGCGCCTTCGCTTCGGGACGGGACTACGACAAAACGAGAGGCGTTGTAGAGTTGACGAAGCTCAATAGGTGTTTGCTGGGGGAGCCATACAAAGCTGTGATGCGATGCCTTACGAGCTGCTGTCTCACGGTAGGTGGCTGCAAATGCAGCGTCGGCATCGTTCACAGGGATGACGCAGCAAACGCGTGCAGACCTTGTGATCTTTGAGAGTGCCGTGACGAGGCGGTCCAGCCCTTTCACTGGCCGTGCACGCCCCACAAAGAGAATATCGTATTCGATCGGAACGTCCATCGGGAAGAAAGACGCAGTGTCGTAACCGGGAGAGAGCAGAGTGATTTTTCCGTCAGAGTCAGAAAAAGAACGAAATTTATCACGCATGTCGGGAGAGAGGATGCCGATCCTCTTTGCGCACTTGATGAGCCAGGGAAAACGCCACTTATGGACAAACCGTTCAAAGTGGTGATTCACATCGGATCCCAGACAGACGATGTAGTGCGGGACCCACAGTAGTCGCGCGAGCAGGTGGCCCATGTACGCAGGCCGTCCCATGTAGAGGCTGATGACAAAGGAAGGCTCTACAGCTAGAGGTATGATCTGTTGCCATTCTTCGCGGTATTCGGCCTGGCGGTTGAACGATGTGAGGATTTTATCGGTCGGAAACGATTTGACCGTGTTGCTGAAGTGACGTGTGATCCGGTCTGCTTTGAAGACGAGCGTTACCGCCGGCGTAGCATTGATTGTCAGATAGCGCGAGACGCGAGCGGCAGTTGAGGCCATTCCACCTACTTCCGGCGGAAAAATGTCACAAACGACAACGGCGGCAGAAGGGCTCATATTCAGTCCCTAACATTCGAGGTATGCGCGAGAGCTGTGTCAACGATGGTTTCGAGCGTCCTGGCTCGAGCGCTCCAGCTGTGATGCCGGATGAGACGGCGGATCATAGCGGTTCGGCTTTGTTTGCAAAAACGCCTTCGGCCAAGCTTAAGGATGGCCTTCGTGGCGGCTTGGGCGTGACCGTAAGAAAAGATGCTGCCCCATGCCATCCTGCGTACAAGATCGGCATTCGAAATCCGTTCTTCGCAAGCGACCGGAAGTCCGGCGCGGAGATAATAGTAAAGCTTACTCGTCTCGTTCTCGAAGACGAATGGCCCTGGGGCAACGGCGAGTCCGACATCAGCGTGCTGAAGGTACTGCCATGACAGATCGAGGGGGACAGCGGGGAGGACGATGCAGGCACGATGGTCAACATCATAGTGACGAGAACAATAGTAGGCGGTTTTGTTTGTGCCAATAACCACAAGTCGCCATCCTTCTTTCTGAAGCAATCGGCCGATCTTGTTCAGCATTACGACAATCCTGCGATTGCTGATCGTACCCATAAAGATGGCGATGCGAAGATCGCCCTCGAACGGCGATGCCGTCATTCTCGGGATAACGTCGGGGCATCCGGTGGGGAGGAGGTGAACCTGTTGCGATGTTCCGTAAAAACGGATCCAACGCTTTCGGTTCTCCTCGTCATTGACGAGGATGATGTGGGCACGTTGTCCGATTTCCTCCTGTCCTCGCAAGAGCTCATCGATATGTCGGGTGTCACGGGAAGACGCGTCGGAGCCGACAACGCGGGCGAGCCGCGCAACAATGCAGTCGTGCGGTGGAATGTATTGAATAGTCTGTTGATAGCATGCTTTGATACAATCGTAGTGCTCCCAGTGAGCCTTCCTGATCGGGATGACTCGAAGCCGTGGCGAGAGTTGCCAGGTATCTTGTCCGAGAACTGTGATCATGTCGACCATACAACCAGCTTCGGCAAGAGCCTTTGCGAGAGAGGTCCATCGAATAACATCCATGCCAACGCGTGCGCGAAAGGGATCTTTCGCATAGACAATCCCGATATGTTTGCAGCTTGACATTATCAACCTATCTATATAAGTGGATCAGCAGTTGTCAATAATGATGTCTGATGCTGTTTCCAAAGGATTTCGGTGTGTTATGTTTCCGCAATCACTTCTCGAAATGACGAATCTTCGTCTTTGGCGACAGCGATTTTTCAATGTCAATCGTGTTCTCAAGCTGTCTTGTAGTGGCTACGTAGTTCTCATAGTCCTGCTGCTCGCCATCTTCCTCACCGTCGGCTTTAGCGTGAAGGAAGACATCTCGATGACTATCGAGCAATTCTCGATCAGTGCTATTCATGGCGAGGAGATGACGGCGTATCCGTTTTCCTTCGAGGGTGTCGTGCCTTATGACCTGAAAGATGTCTACGAGCCTGAAGATATCCGCTTAGCCAAACTCTACATCACACCTCTAGAGGTAAAGCACGTTGGTCAACGAAAAATGCTGGTCCATCTTAATGACGTCCGGATCCTCAAGGCAAGCGAGTTCATTTTTGCTCAGCCACAACGTCCAGCGGCCCGTGAGAGGCGATTTCTTGTCCCGATGCGAATGGGTATGCTCAAAGCGAGCATGTCGCGAATGAGCGTTGACCAAGTGGACATCGCCGCGATTCTGGGCGACATGGAACGTCGTGGCGTCACCAATGGGATCGAAAAGGTGAAAATCATTCTCGGCGAGATGACCCTTATTGAGTTCTGGCTCAAAAAAATGTTCAGCAAGTCACCGCTCTTCAAGGAGATGAGCCCTTTCGTGGATTGAGGTGTCATGACCATTATCGTCTACTGTCAGTATCTGCTGGGCATCGGCCATCTTGCCAGGACGCTGGTCATAGCCCAAGAGCTGGCGAAGAGGCACCGCGTGGTGTTCATCTGCGGCGGAAGGCACATGCCGCAGCTCGATCGACTCCCCGGTATCGAGATGGTGTGGCTCAAACCAGTCGCCAGCGAAGAGACCTATACGCGTTACTACTGCGCTGATGATGAAACGGTCGATTATGAGGAAATTGCTGCGGAACGCTGTAAGATGATCTCCAAGACGATCGATGCTGTTCGGCCGGACATCTTTTGGATTGAGGCTTTTCCATTTGCCAGGAGGCGTTTCTGTCGGGAGATTGTCTCGTCGATTGACCGAGCGCGGAGGCGATATCCGCATTGCCGTATCTGCTGTTCTGTGCGGGACATTCTGTTGCGAGTTCAGGCGGAAGATAACTATCGGCATCAAGTGGCGAGTGAGCTTAATAGATACTTCGATCTTTTGTTTGTCCACAGTGATCCCCGTCGGGTTCCATTCGAACTCACGTTCGGATCACTCGATCCTTTCCATTGTCCAATTGTTTATACCGGCTACGTTTCGCGGCAGCCCAGAGCGGAAATGCGCAAACAGTGTTGGGAGGCAGGTGGCGACATCGTTGTCAACGTGGGCGGAAGCCGCGTGGGTAAAGGCGTGATTGAGGCAGCGATTCGCTGCCACCAGCGCTACTATTCGGACCGTCGCATGCGAGTCTTCCTCTTTCCGGAGGATGGAACGATCCTTGCGGAACTCAAGGCTCTTGCCGCGCCGTGCAATGCGGTGACGATTCACGAGTTTACGTTCGAGTACATCAATTACTTGCAGGCGTCTTCGCTCGTGATTTGCATGGGGGGCTATAATTCGCTCATTGAAGCGGTGGCTACTGTAACGCCGGCGGTTGTCGTGCCTTACAACGGCAACGACGAGCAGCCCCTACGCGTTCAGCGGCTAGGCGGTGACGGGACGCTGGAGGTTGTGCCTTTGATGGAGATTGGAGTAGAGCCGCTGCGGGCGGCGATCGAACGGGCGGTAGTGCGCAGAAGCATCTCCACGGATATCGACTTGGGCGGGGCGCAGTTCATTGATAATTATTTAGGGGAGCATTGCTCCGCATGAAGCGACGACCAAAAATATTGTTCTATTCGGACGTATTTGAGCCCGCCTATTCTGGGGGACTGGTGACTTCCCTCAAACGGATTGCGACGAGTCTCTCCATGCGGAAAATGTTTAACGTACATCTGCTGACTTATGATCCGCGTTTGGCGAAGCGGGGTACGCGTTGCTGTCCAGAGGGCTACACTGTCCACGGCCACGGGCGAGGCGAGGGAAACATTGCCTACCTGTATATCCAATCAGCCACCAAGGCGATCGTCGAACTGCACCGAGAATTAAAGTTCGATCTTTTTATCGCGTTTTTCGCCCATATGCCCCTGCTTGCCGTCGCTACGGCGTCCAAGGCAGTTGGTGTTCCTTATGTCGTCTGTGCGCGAGGTTCGGATGTTAATGTAAATATGGAAGAGGATCTCCATCGGAAGGTAATGCGCGACTATTTTCGCGATGCCGCTGCCGTCGTCTGCGTGTCGGAGGAAATGGCGCGCAAATTGACCAAATGGAAAATCATGCCACGCGGTACGACCATCTCTTCCGTTTTGAATGCGATTGACCCGGAGCCTTTTGATGTGGCCTATCGCCAAAAAGCGGTGAAACAATCCGAGTACGACTTTCTTTTCGTCGGGACTGCGAGACCCGTAAAACGCTTCGACGTGGTTCTGCGCGCGATGGATACCCTCAATGTGCGCGGCAGATGTGCACGTCTGGCAGCCGTGCTTCTTCCCCACAGGCGGTACAGGGGGCTGGTTGATGACTACCGGAAGGAAGCGAAAGAACGTGGGATCGACGGTCATGTCGCGTTCTTCGGCCCTCGGTCGTTTGCACAACTGAGGAGGCTCTATGCCTCTTCCCGGTGCATACTGCTGTCATCGGATAGCGAGGGGATGTCGAATATTCTCCTTGAGGGAATGGCATCAGGTTGTTATGTAATTGCACGTGATCGGTGTATGCCGCAGCATCTCATCGGGGCGCGTAATCGGACATTTAGCACTGAAAACCAGTTGGTCAATGCGATGGAGGAAATGCTCGGCGCTCCTGATGGTTGCGTAGAGGAGAACAGGAAGCTCGTGTGCCTTTACCATAGCCTCTCTGCCGAGGCTGCGGCGTATCGCAAAATGTTTTATGCAGCCATGCGGTAGTGGCTGCATTGAGGAAAGAATATGGGACAGGGCTGTGTAGATGTCTACATTACGGTTCATGTCGAAGAGCACCGTAAGTTTATGAACCGGCTCCACTATGGTCACGAGCGATTTTTTCGACTGCTCCTCGATGATCAGTGTCCGATTCCCCTCACACTTCTTGTCGCCCGCGTGAAAGAGGAGCCGGCCTGTCCCTCATGCGACTGTTCTCTTCTTGCGGAAATCCAGTCGCAAGGGGTTATGGAAGTGGGGTTGCATGTCCATCCCGCATTGAGCAGGTTTCCATATGAGCGGCAGCGCAGGATCATATCGGATGAGTGGAACCGAATGGTCGAGGGAACCGGCATTATGCCGAAGACCTTCTCCGGCGGGCACTGGTGCATCAACGCCAATACGCTCAAGATCGTGCGTCAGCTGGGCATGGTGGTTGATGCCTCCGTTGTGCCCGGATGCGGCGTCATGGCATACAATGGCGCTCGATTGCGCTACTCAGATAACTTCACCGAACCATATTGGGTCTCCACCGAGCAGTTGGATGCCGCCGATCCCGCAAGCGATCTTCTCGAGATGCCAGTGTCTATCCGCCCGAGGTCATCGATCGTCGACCTTACAACAACAGGGTTTTGGGATATCCTTGATTTCTTTTCGACTATGGCACGCCAGAAGCGCGATCGTCACTATCTTCATATGACGTTTCATTCCTACGACGTGCTCATGCCCGACGGCAAAATGAATTTCTTCTACGATAAGATCAAGTACGCCGTGGATCGCTTAAACGGCATTTTTAATGAGGTCAACCTTCGCACATGCTGGAGCTGCTATCTGCAAATGAACAGGGAGAGGGCGCTATGAAGATCATGATTGAACTGGACGAATGCGAGGAGATGGAAATTGCTCAGGCGATCTCCAAGAAGACCGCCGAGGTAGCCGATGCTGCGATCGCGAACTACTTCAGCAAAATTACGGTTGAAGAGTTCATTCGAATCCTGCGCCGCTCCTTGCGGACAAGCTGCGACGCTTTCTTTCAGCAGTATATGCAGTACTATATAGAGAAACGTGCGCCGAAGATTTTCCGAAAGATCGAAGACGATCTCCGTGGAGACGCTCTCGGCGAAGAGGAAACGAAGTAAGGCCGGAAAGCCATGAGATATATTCCTTTCACCGTCGTCTATTTCTACAGGATGATGAAAGCGCGGCAGATACGCCTTCTGCCCGCCATCTTTGTAGGGTTGACCTCTGCACTCATTGTTCTGTTTATTCCATGGCTTTCCAAGTTCTTCATCGATGAGATACTGGTCAATCAGAACGTCGAATATACCTATCCGTGCTTGTTGTTCTGGCTCTTTCTGGATCTGCTGCGCTTTTGCGGCAATGGCCTGCGCTCACTCTCGAACACCGTTGCCACATCCGGAATAACTGTAGGAGTCGGGGTATTCATCCTCGAGAAGATCCATAACTGTTCGCGCCGACTCTTTCACTCCTATAATATCGGTGAATTCGTAACGCGGATGAACGACGTTGAGTCAAGTGGTTACATCCTAATCGATGTCGTCAATGATATGACCGAGATCGTTGTTTATCTCATAGTTCTGCCCTTCGCCTTCCTTATCATTGACTCGAATCTGGCTGTGATCGTTGGCGCAACTGTTATCTTGTGCGTTATTTCGTCGGCGGTCCTCTCTCGTTTTATCGAATGGCTGCATAAGCGAAAACGGCAGGAAGAGGCCTCCTATGTGCAGCAGGTCCTGGTGACAGCTGAGAATGTCGCCGAGATCCAAAGCTGCGGCATCAAGAAACAGATATTTGACGAGATCCATGCTCGTAACTTCCGAATTAAGGAATTGGAGTTACGAAAAGTGACGGCATCGCAGATCCATCGGTTTACCAATCGTCTGCTTTTTGCGGTAGGCTCCTTCTTCTATCGGCTGTTCTCAGTCGGACTTGTCGTCAATGGCAATATGACGATCGGTGATTTCTTCGCTTACAACACGATCCTCACCCTCTTGTTCAGCCCCATCGAGGCACTTACCGCCCTCGTGCGTCCCGTCCAGGAGATGTTTGTCAACAGCCAGCGCATCGAGGAGTTTCTTCTCTTTCCAGAGCAGTTCGGCGGGGTGCAGCCGATGCCGGATCCGGCCGATCTTATTATGCGATCCGTAGCAATGAGCTATGCTGAAGGTGGACCGCTGGTTCTTCGCGGATTTGATTTCCCGTTTCACAAGGGGGTCCTCTATGGGCTGATCGGTCCTAACGGGTCGGGTAAGTCAACGCTCTTGAGGCTCATTGCGCGACACTACGACCCTGACGATGGGGAGATCATCTATGGAGACACGAATATCGACGAGATAGAGCGGAATACTTACCGTTCGGCGGTCGCCTATCTCCCGGTTGAAGGCTATGTCTTCCCCACGACTTTCGAGCACAACATCATTCTCGGTAAGCCACTCAATCAGGAACTCCTCGATCGTATTGTGGACGAATTAGACATCGCTCATCTCCGGCAGAAATTCCCCACCCATAGCGATTCCCTGCTGGGTACGCAGGAGATTCGCCTGTCGAGCGGCGAGATCCAGCGGGTGAGCCTGGCGAGGGCTATCTATCACGGTCATCGCATTTATCTCTTCGATGAGGCGCTCTCGGCACTGGATGCCCAAGTGATCGAGCGGGCGATGCTGGCCCTGCGTCGCCACATTCGGGATAGAATTGTGATCATCGCATCGCACCACCTCGACATTCTGCGGAATGTGGATGAGATTCTTTGCCTCAGGGAGGGGCAGCTCATCGAGTCGGGCAAATTCGGGGAACTCTCCCGCAAAGGTACGTTCTTCTTTGACCTCTTCCACGGACGGGGGGAAGTTGAAAGCATGTAATCGGGTCTTGCCAATTAATTCCTTGATATTTAAAGCAGTTTTCCGTATATTTTCAGAAAGTATGCAGAAATTCCCTAGTGTTTTCAGATTGTTATGACACTCCGGAGCTACGGCACCGAAAGGAGCAAGTATGAAAAGGCTGACCATCGCAGTAGCGCTCATCACCCTGGCCTTGGCAACGCCGGCAAGATCGTTCGCCGCGAACTCCGGCTATGACGAAGGCTTTTTCATAGCGAGCGACGATCAGGAATTCATGCTCAAACTCAATGGTCGACTCCAGCCTCAGCTATATTTCCAGGACTCTGCGACCCAGCAGAAACAACTGACCTTCAATTTGAGAAGGGCACAACTCAACGTATTCTCTGAAATCCATGATATTGTAGCCATAGGATTTAATCTGGAACATGCGGTTACAAATGTGGGCACACAGAACTTTCAAACCGTCAACATAGGCGGTGCTTATGTTTCAGTTGAGGTGATACCTCAATTTGTAATAACGGCTGGCATGGTCGGTCTCCCGCTCGACATGATGAGTGAAATCAGCAGTGCCTGGCTCCTCCTCATTGAAAAACCAATTACCAACTCTCAATCGGATGGTATCACGAACCTCACGCCGCTGCGCCCAAGTTTCGGCACACCCGACGGTTTGGGCATCAACTTTTCTGGGGGATATTGGAAATGGTATTACTCGTTCTCCGTGGTTAATGGTGCGGAATCAAACTATGCCCTCAATCCCGATATGAAGATGTCGTTCGGATTCAGGACTGGCATCAATATACTCGATCCTGTGCCGGGCAAACTGACTGACTTTGATTGCTCCGAAACCCCGAAGCTTACGGTTAATCTTGGCAGCACGTACCAGGGCAAACGCACGGACCCGAACACCAACGCGAACATCAGTTACCTGTGGACCTCGTCGCTGGGCGTTGGCCTGCGTTGGGGCGGATTCGCTTTCACCACAGAGGGCTACTACAGGCGCACGAAGATCACGAGCCTGGGCACCGCGGTATGGGCCAGGCCCATGCTCACGGACATAGGTTACTACGCGGCCGCAGGCTATTATATAATCCCCAAGAAATTCGAGATCGCGGCGCAAGCGGGCCAGATCATCCGCCAGGGGCCTGACAACGACTCGTGGCAGTTCGGCGGCGGCGTCAACTACTACATCTTCGACAACAACCTCAAGCTCCAGGCAGCCTACGTGCTCACCACCGACTTCGACGACGTGACCGGTACTCGGACCAACAAGGTCAGCACGGGCACTTTGATGCTTTCAGCTTTGTTCTAGAAAGAGTAATTTATGATCTGAAGGCCGGGGTGACGTCCCGGCCTTTTTTGTAACGATTGATATGACCGAAATGATTTCAACAAAAATAAAGTCGTTTCCGCGCAAGCCCGGCGTCTATCTGTTCAAGGACGCCGGCGGCGACGTGATCTACGTGGGCAAGGCCGTGAGGCTGCGCGACAGGGTTTCATCGTACTTCAGAGACGAGCCCGCCCGCCTCGCCCGCGGGGCTCGCGCGGCGGGCGGGCGGCCCCAACTCAAATTTCTCCTCAAGCGCACCAAGGATATCGACTGCATCGTCACGGACACGGAGAAGGAGGCGCTGCTCCTGGAGAACACCCTCATCAAGGAGCATTCCCCTCGCTACAACATAAGCCTCAAGGACGACAAGACGTACGTATCTATCAGGATAGGGGCGGAGCATCCGTCGCCCGGCATCTCGCTTACCCGCAGGCCCACGAAAGACGGGGCGCGCTACTTCGGGCCGTACGATTCGGCGCTCGCCGCGCGCGAGGCAGTGGAGCAGATCGTGCGGTTCTTCATGGTGCGGACCTGCACTGACCGGGAGTTTGCCAACCGCGTCCGTCCCTGCCTCAAGTACGACATCGGCCGATGCAGCGGGCCCTGCGTGGGCAAGGTGAGCGCAGAGGACTACGCGCGGCAGGTGGACGAAGCGGTGATGTTCCTAGCGGGCCGGAGCGTCGAGCTCCTCGATATCCTGGAAGATAAGATGCGTGAGGCCTCGGGGCAGGAGCATTACGAGGACGCAGCCCGCATGCGAGACGCGATCGTTATGCTCCGGGGCGTGATCGAGAAACAGTCCGTGGTCAAACACGGCGGCGGCGACCACGACGCGGTAGGGATCGCAAGGCAGGGGGCGAGGGCGGCGATATGCGTGCTGAAGGTGAGGGGCGGCGTGCTCACGGGCCGCCGCTCGTTCATGGCCGGAGATCCGGCGTCCGGCGAGGCCAAGGCGGTGGAGGAATTCCTCCTGCAGCACTACGGCGAGGGTTCGGAGATGCCGATGAAGATATTCGTCCACGCCATGCCCGAGGGGGCTCGCGCCGTGGAGCAGCTTTTGTCCGACAGGCGCGGAGGCAGGGTGAAGATCGCGTCGCCGGTCCGCGGAGAGATGAAGAGGCTCGTCGAACTCGCGCGCACAAACGCGCGCGAGATGCTGGCGCTCCGGGCTCGATCCCACGGCGCTGCGGAGGTGGTAGAGCGGATCGGCCGCGCCCTCAAGCTCGGTCATACGCCTGAGACGATCGAATGCGTGGATATCTCCAACTTGAGCGGCCGCGAGGCGGTGGGCTCCATCGTTTCATTCTCGTGCGGCGAGCCGGACAAGTCGCGCTACCGCATCTACAACATCCGCACGCTGGATACTCCGGACGACTACGGCATGATGCGCGAGGTCATCTCACGGCGCTTCAGGTCTGATGTCTCGCTGCGCAGGGCCGAGCGCCCGCGGACCCCTCCCGACCTGTTGCTCGTGGACGGAGGCAAGGGCCAGCTTGCGATAGCGGAAAGGGCGCTCAGGGAATGCGGGGCGAGGGTTCCGGTCGCCGCGATCGCCAAGGGCGAGAAGAAAGGCCACGCCGACCGGATATTCATCCCAGGTCGCAAGAACCCGATAAATTTCAGGCGCGGATCCAAAGAGCTCCTGCTCCTCATGCGCATACGCGACGAGGCGCACCGATTCGGCATAGGCGCCCACCGCCGCAGGCGCAGTCGGGCCGCGCTTGGCGGCTGAGGTCGCTGTCTCCCTGGCGGTTTTTTAACGGCTTTTTGACGCTGAAGGGTAGATTCTCACTCTGATCCCTTATTTCAGCTCCTCCCGGCAGTTCTGTTTGATCTTATTAAACAGCCATTTAAAGCCATCCCCTTATTATACGTCCCTGGCACGTCCCTTGCTTATTTATAGGCGTGGAGGGTGGAAAATGGAAAAGGGACGCGCCAGCGACATGATAATGGAGCAGATCATGTGTGGGACCGATCTTGCGGGCGAATACAGGAACGCCGCAGTGATCTCCTGCGGTGGCATCTACATCCCGCACAACGGCGCGCGCGAGCAGCTGATCTACGAGATCATCAACACCTTCAATGCGGAAGAGCCGGTGAAGATCGTGTCAGGCTTCAGGCCGCGCAACATACTCCATGAGATAATCCAGAAGGAGTCAATGAACTGAACCCTTTGGAGATCACATCTCCTTTTTCGAGGCCGGTCGCAAGACCGGCCTTTCGCTTGCCGATGGGTTAGGCGAAAAATTTAGCTATGGATTCCCCATACGGCGCCTTGGCCACGCCGCGGTCGGTGATGATCGCGGTGACGAGGTCGGAGGGCGTCACGTCGAACGCGGGGTTCAAGACCTTCACGTAATTAGGGGTCACCTGGATGGATCCAACGTGTGTGACCTCCGAAGGATCGCGCTCCTCTATCGGTATGTCGTCGCCTCCGGCTATCTTCGGGTCGATCGTGGAGATCGGCGCCGCCACGTAGAAGGGGATGTTGTGGCGCTTCGCGAGCACTGCGACCTGGTACGTGCCGATCTTGTTTGCCACGTCGCCGTTCGCCGCGATCCTGTCCGCGCCGACGATGCAGGCGTCGATTTTTCCCTTCTTCATGAAGTGGCCGGCCATGGTGTCGGAGATGACCGTCACCTCCAGGCCGTGCTTCTGCAGCTCCCACGCGGTGAGCTTGGCGCCCTGGAGTCTGGGCCTTGTCTCGTCCGCGAATACGTGGATGCGCTTGCCCGCTTCGTTCGCCGCATAGATCACGCCGAGTGCGGTGCCGTAGCCTGCGGTTGCCAGGGCGCCGGCGTTGCAGTGCGTGAGCACGCTCATTCCGTCCTTGAGCAGCGGTTGACCGTTTCTGCCGATGCGGCGGTTGGACTCGATGTCCTCGGCGTAGATCTTCAGCGCCTCGTTCTTGAGCAGCGCGGTGATCTCGTCGAGGGGTTTTCCCTTGTTGGCGAGCGCGCACGCCTTCATGCGATCGATCGCCCAGAAGAGGTTGACCGCGGTGGGGCGGGTATCGCCGATGCGGCCGCATATGGAGACCAGTTTCTCGAAGTACTCGTCGAAGCTTTTCACGCCGATGCCGAGCGCGCCCAGCGCTACGCCCATGGCGGCCGCGACGCCTATCGCCGGCGCTCCTCTGATCACCATGTTGCGGATCGCCTGCGCCACGCCCAGGTAGTCCTCGTAGGTGTTGTAGATCTCCTCGGTGGGGAGCCTGCGCTGATCGAGCATCACCACCTTGTCGTCCTTCCATTCTATCGTCTTGATCAAATCCACTTTGACTCCTTTGTCATCATCCCAATTTCTTCTTCAGCATCTCGTTCACCATCTGCGGATTCGCCTGGCCCTTCGTCGCCTTCATCACCTGGCCCACGAGGAAACCCATCACCGCGGCCTTGCCGGACTTGTACTGCTCGACCTGTTTCGCGTTCTCGGAAATCACCTTGTCCACCGCGGACTCTATCGCCGAGAGGTCGGTCACCTGAACCAGGCCCTTGTCGCCCACGATCTTGCCCGGGCCAGCGCCGGTCGAATACATCTCCACGAAGACGTCCTTGGCGATCTTGCCGGTGATCTCTCCGTCCTCGACCATCTTTATCAGCGCGGCGAGGTCGGCCGGCTTTATTCTGCATGCTGCGATCCCGTCATCTTCGTCCTTGAGCTCGCGCAGGAGCTCGGAGATGATCCAGTTGGCCGCCTTCTTCGCAGGGGCGCCTGCGGCTATCACGGCCTCGAAGTAGTCCGCGAGCCTCTTGTCCTCGGTTATGATGAGAGCATCCGCCTCCGCGATCCCGTGGTCCTTCGTGAAGCGCCCTGCTTTGGCGTGTGCGAGTTCGGGGAGCGTTGCGCGCACGCGCTCTATCCATTTCTTGTCCACGATCAGCGGCAGGAGGTCCGGGTCAGGGAAGTAACGGTAGTCGTGCGCCTCTTCTTTGCTGCGCATGGATTCGGTGCGTCCCGCCGCGTCATTCCAGAGTCTGGTCTCCTGCGTCACCTTGCCGCCCGTATCCAACACCTTGCCTTGTCTCTCGATCTCGAACGCTATCGACCTCTCTACAGCCTTGAAGGAGTTGAGGTTCTTCATCTCGGTGCGCGTGCCGAACTCCTTTTGCCCCGCGGGCCGGATCGAGACGTTGGCGTCGCAGCGGAAATTGCCCTCCTGGAGGTTGCCTTCGCACACGCCGAGGTACACGAGCACGTTGCGGAGCGTGCGCAAATAGTCGCCTGCCTCCTTGGGCGAGCGCATGTCGGGGCCGGAGACTATCTCGATGAGCGGCACGCCGCAGCGGTTGAAATCCACATGACTCTTCTCGGCGTGGCCGTAGTCGTGCATGAGTTTGCCCGCGTCCTCCTCAAGGTGGATGCGGATGAGCGATATCTCCTTGTCCGTGTGCTTCGTCTTCACCTTTACGCTGCCGCCCAGGCATAGCGGGAACTCGTACTGCGATATCTGGTAGCCCTTGGGCAGGTCGGGATAGAAGTAGTTCTTCCTGGCGAAGACGCTGCGCTCCTGCATCCTGCATCCCAGCGCGAGCCCCGCTTTTATCGCCATCTCCACTGCGGAGCCGTTGACCACGGGCAGCGTGCCGGGCTGACCGGTGCATATGGGGCAGACGGTGGCGTTGGGAGCAGCCCCCTTGTCGTTGGAGGCGCAGGAGCAGAACATCTTGCTCGCCGTGGCGAGCTGCGCGTGGACCTCCAACCCTATGACCGCTTCGTACTTTGCCATAATATTCCTGATCGTCAGCTCACCGGCACCCTCTTGTGCCACTCCGTAGCCTGCTCGTACGCGAAGCCGATGTTGAGCAGTCCCGCTTCGTCGAGCGGCCTTCCGATCAGCTGCATTCCGATGGGGAGCCCAGCCCTGGTGGCGCCGCAGGGGAGCGCCAGTCCCGGAAGCCCCGCGAGGCTCGCCGGTATCGTGAATATGTCGTTGAGGTACATCTTTATCGGGTCATCCTTCTTTTCGCCCAGCGCAAAGGGCGGGGTGGGGGTGGCGGGCGCGATTATCGCGTCGCACTGTTCGAAGGCGTCGAGAAAATCTTTTTTGATGAGCGTGCGCGCCTTCTGCGCCTTGAGATAGTATGCGTCGTAGTATCCGGAGGAGAGCACGTACGTGCCTACCACGATGCGCAGCGCTACCTCGGGCCCGAATCCTTCGGTGCGGCTCCTGGAGAAGAGCTCTCCCAGCTCGTTCGCGCCCTTTGCCCTGTGGCCGTATCTTACGCCGTCGTAGCGCGCTAGGTTCGCAGAGGCCTCCGCCGGCGCGATGATGTAGTAACACGCCAGCGAATACTTCGTGTGCGGGAGCGATATTTCCTTTGTCCTGGCCCCCAGCTTCGAGAGCGTCTCCGACGCGGTTCGCACCGCTTTCTCGACCTCGGGATCGATTCCCTCGACAAAGTATTCCTTCGGTATGCCGATCGTCTTTCCCTTTATGTCGCCCGTGAGCGCTGCCCTGTAGTCCGGCGCAGGCTGTGGGATGGAGGTCGCATCCTTCGGGTCATGGCCCGCGATCGCGCCGAGCATGATCGCGCAGTCTGTCACGTCCCTCGCCATGGGACCCACCTGGTCCAGGGAGCTGGCGAAGGAGATTATCCCGTAGCGGCTTATCCTGCCGTAGGTCGGTTTGAGCGCGACGATCCCGCAGAAGGCGGCCGGCTGGCGCACTGAGCCGCCGGTGTCCGTGCCCAGCGACGCCGGCGTGAGCCCCGCGGCGACCGCAGCGGCGGAGCCGCCGCTGGATCCCCCGGGGGTGAGCGCGCGATTCCACGGGTTCTTCACGGGCCCGAACGCGGAGTGCTCGTTGGAGCTGCCCATCGCGAACTCGTCCATGGAGAGTTTGCCTGTGATGACCACGCCGGCCCTCTTCAGCCTCTCCACCACGGTGCCGTCGTAAGTCGGCACGTAGTTTCCGAGGATCTTCGAGCAGCAGGTCGTGCGGATTCCCTTTGTTATGAAGATGTCCTTGAGCGCGAGCGGAACTCCGGTGAGGGGGGCCGCGTCCTCGCCTGCGGCGAGCCTCTTGTCGGCCGCCTTCGCGGCCTGCATCGCGGCTTCATCGCAGCGGGTGACGAACGAATTGATGGAGGGATCGCGCTCGGTTATCTCGGCCAGGTATTCCCGCGTGAGCTCCGTCGAGCTTATCTTTTTATTCTGAAGCAGCGCCGAGATCTCGGCCAGACCCTTTTTGCAAAGCTCGCGCATTGAGATCACTCGCTCTCGATGACCCTGGGCACCTGGACAAAGGGTCCGTCGCGCTCCGGCGCCTGCGCCAGGAGCTCATCCTGCATGCCGGAGGGATGCACCTCATCCTCCCTGAGGGAGGATGCGAACTCGACGGCGTGCGAGGTGGGAGCAACGCCCTCCGTATCGAGCTCGTTGAGCTGCGCCACGTACTCCAGCACCGCGCCGGCCTTGGCCACGAGCTTATGCATTCCGGCCTCGTCGAAGGAGAGCTTTGCGAGCCTCACCGTCTTCTCCACCGCAGCGACTAGATCATCCCTTCCGGTCTTATGCGACATAATATATTGGATGTGCTCTCCTGCCGGCCCGTCAGAACCTGAAGAGGTTGAGCAGCGAATCGAGTATCTGCGTCTCCTCGCCGCACAGATTCTTCATGGTCGCAGGCAGGAGCATGACGCTTCCGCAGTTGAAGCACTTGTGTATGGTCTCTCCCTTGAAGCTTATCTCCTCCAGCTCCATGCCGCAGTTGCCGCATCTGCGCCAGTGCAGCTGCTTCAGGCGTTCGTGCTCCTCCCTGGCCATGAGCTTGCGCTTTTGTTCCGCGATCTTCTGCTTCTTCACTAAGTCCTGTTTTTCGAAGTAAGAGGATTCAGGCCGTGGCGGTTTTTTCACTTCCCCCTCCTTGTCCCTGATTTGCGCTTATCACAGCGATGCTATCAAGGCAAGGCCGGGGGATAGGGTTGTGCGGATGACTTTGTCGTGATAGATCAAGGGACATGACAGCCTGCATGCAGCTCCTTGCCTTCTCTCCGCAGTGGCTCCTCTATCTCATGGCGTGCTTCGTAGGCGCCGTCCTCGGCAGTTTTGCGAACGTCTGCATATGGCGCATGCCGCGCGGCGAGTCGGTGGCGTGGCCGCCCTCGCACTGCCCGGTCTGCGGCCGCAGACTCGCGTGGTGGGAGAACGTGCCGGTCCTGAGCTACCTGGCGCTGCGAGGCAGGTGCCGCACGTGCAGATGCCGGATATCGATCCGCTACCCGATCGTGGAGCTGGCGATGAGCGTGCTCGCCCTCCTCACGTGGTGGTATTTCGGCGATCCGCTCAAGTTTTTCGTCTACCTCAGCCTCTTCATACTGCCCATGGTCATAGTGACCGGCATCGACCTGTATCATTACATCATCCCCGACTCGATAAGCCTGCCCGGCATCGGCGTGGGGCTCATCGTCCACGTGCTCTTGGGCGGCGGGGAGGGCTCCTATCTCTGGACGGCCGTGGATTCGGTTGCCGGCATTGTCGTCGGCGGCGGGGCGCTCTATCTTGTCGCCTTGGCCTACGAGAAACTGAGAAAGCAGGAGGGGCTGGGCGCAGGAGACGTAAAGCTCATCGCGATGATCGGCGCCTTCTTCGGCTGGAAGGCGGTGCTGCTCATACTCCTCATGTCGTCGTTCCTGGGCTCCCTGGTGGGGCTCGCGGTCATATTGATCCTTCGCAAGGATCTCAAATATGCCATACCTTTCGGGCCCTTTCTCGCTGCGGCAGGGGTCATAAATCTCTTTGCAGGGCAGCGACTTGTCGCGTGGTACATGGGGCTTTTCTAGGGAAAAACAGCCTTTTATTCACACTTTTTAAAGTAATTTATACTTAATTAATATAAATTGAGTATATAATTGTAGATAATTAATAAAAATACTTGACGATTTTCATGCTTTTGAGACAATTCATTATACCGACCGGCCGCATTGCGGCCGTAATCATCTCTGCAGGGGTTTTCTATGCAAACGGAAAAGAAAGTGATCCCAAATAACGTCCAGCGCTTTCGCGAGGAACTCCTCATGAGCAAGGCGGAGCTCGCGCGAAAAGCGGGTCTCTCTGCGCTCACGATCGATCGGGTCGAGAGCGGCTTGCAGTGCAGGATGGATACGAAACGCAAGATCCTCCTCTCGCTCGGCCTCAAGCTCACGGACAAGGATCGCGTCTTCCCGGAAGGTTGATACTTCATAATAGCTTGCCTATGGATGCGCTTTTGCGTATAGGTGTGCGTACGCTATGCATCCAGAACTGCTGAATAATTCCACCTTTCTCAGATACTACAAGCAGTGGCAGGATGACCCCGACTCCATAGTCTTTGCCCCTATCGCAGAGTACTTTCTCATGTACGGCATGATCGACGCCGCTTTCTCCGTGTGTCGCGAGGGAGTGAAGAGGCATCCGGGCTTCATAAGCGGACGCCTGGTCATGGCCCGCGTGCATTTGAGGCGCGGCAACTGGGAAGAGGCGGAGGGCGAGCTGATGCAGGCCCTCTCGATAAGGGCCGACAACGCGCAGGCGAAGGGGATGATGGAGGAGATCGCCGCGCTTCGCAGGGCCGAGCGCGACCGTCTGCGCGTGGAGCCGCGCACCGAACCGCGCCCTGTCGCTTTGCCCGTCGAAAACCATGCGGCCATCAGGCACCCCTCCTGGAACACGATCACCATGGCCGGCATACTCGCTGCGCAGGGGCACCGCGAGAGGGCCAAGGAGATATATCAGACCATCTTAACGGGGGACCCTTCCAACGCAGCCGCCAGGGCCGGCATCGAGGCGCTTGGCAGCGCAGGTTGATTCTCAATAGATGACTATCCTCAACAAGGAAAAGATCCTGGAGCAGGCAAAGATCTTTGTCGACGAAGGGAAATTCGACAAGGCCATAAGGGAGTATGAGAAGATAACTCTCGCCGATCCTGCGGACTTAAGGGTCAAACTCAGGATAGCGGAGCTCTACACCAAGCGAAAGCAGATCAACGACGCCATACGCCTCTATCGCGAGGTCGCGCACTCCTACACCGCCGACGGATTCCTGCTCAAGGCGGTGACCGTCTACAAGAACATCCTCAGGCTCAACCCGTCGCTCATCGAGGTCAACGAGGAGCTGGCCGGCCTCTACGAGAAGATGGGGCTCACGCACGATGCGGTGAGGCAGTTCGACATACTCGCTTCCACGCTCGACATGAAGGGCATGACCGACAAGGTCATCGACATCAGGAAGAAGATCGTGGCCCTCAACCCGGAGGACGGCACCGCCAGGGTCAGACTGGCGGAGACCTTTCAGCGCGACGGCAGAATGGAAGAGGCGATCGACCAGTACGAGGACTATGCCGCAAGGCTGGACAGGTCGGGCGCGGACAAGCGCAAGCTCGCCGACGTCTATGAGAAGATATTGGCGCACAGGCCCAAGAATTACGACCTCATGCGCAAGCTCATCGCCATCTACGAGGAGCTCTCCGATCACAAGAAAGCGCTCAAGTGGCTGGAGGACGGCAAGGAGATGACCGAGCGCGACCCGGGCCTGCTCAAGCTCGCCGCCGCCATCTACACCTCGCAGCACCAGGTCGAGACCGCGCGCGCGAAATACATGCTGCTCGCCGACATCGAGAACCAGAGCGGTCATCAGGACAAGGCGCTCGACGCGTACTTCGAGATACTGGTCCTTCTGCCCGACGAGGAGGACAGGCTTGAGAGGCGGGTCGAGGAGATAAGGCCGGGCGCAATGGCCGAGATGGTCGAGCGCGCGGCAGTCCGCCGCAAGGAGCTGGAGGAGCAGGAGGAGAGGCGCCAGATCGAGGAGGAGACGGAGAAGACGCAGAAGGCCGCCGCCGAGCAGGCCGAGGAGGAGCGCGCCGATGCGAAGCGGGCGCAGAGGGCCGCGAAGAAACAGGTTGCAGCCGCGCCGCAGAAGGCGCCGGCAAAGGCAGGGCCCGATCGCGGTCGCGCCGACTCCGCGTACAACTTAGGCATCGCCTACAGGAAGATGGGGCTCGCGCGTGAATCCGAGGCCGAGTTCAAGAAGGCTCTGGATATCTACAATGCCTGCGTCTCGGCCGGCATCGCGGACGAAGAGGCGAAGAGACGAATCGCGGAGATGGAGGCGGGGATTTCAGGCGCAGCGGTCCCCCCGGCCGAGGTCAAGCCCGAGGCTGGAGTTGAGAACAAGTCCGAGGCCAAGGCAAAGGTTGAAACTCCGAATAAGGCCGAGAAGGAAAAGAAGAAGATATCGTTCGTCTGACGAATCCGGGGGGATATGGATCACCTCGCTTACTACGAACTCAGGGAAGAGCCGTTCTCGATCGTGCCGCTCACGAACTTCTATTATCACAACGAGCAGCACGACCAGGCGTACCTGCGCCTCAGGCGCTCGGTCGAGGGCATGAAGGGGCTCGCGGTGCTCGTGGGCGAGGTCGGAACCGGCAAGACCCTGCTCGCGCGCAGGCTGCTCGAGTCGTTGCCGGACGATCAGTACGAGGCGGCCCTGCTGGTCGTGCTCCACTCAAGCGTTACCGGCAGCTGGCTGATAAAGCGCGTGGCCCAGCAGGTCGGCGTGACGGATACAGAGGGCGACAAGGTCGACGTGATCGGGAGGCTCTACGGGAGGCTCAACGAGATAGCGGAAGAGGGAAGGCGCGCGGTGATACTCATCGACGAGGCTCACATGCTGCGCTCGCCGGAGACGCTAGAGGAGGTGAGGGGGCTGCTCAACCTGGAGCTCTCGAACTCGAAACTCCTCTCCATCGTCATGTTCGGCATGCCGGAGCTGGACATGAGGCTCGCCTCGGAACCCGCGCTCAAGCAGCGCATGGCGGTCCGCTTTCAGCTAAAGAACTTCACGCGCGAGACCCTCGTCGACTACGTCCGCTTCCGCACTTTTCACGCAGGCTCCAACAAGCAGATCTTCTCCGCTAGCGCGCTCGAGGCCATATACGATTTCACCAGGGGCAACCCGAGGCTCGTGAACGTGGTCTGCGATAACTCCTTGTTCGAGGGATTCGTCCGCCGCGTCGATCTGCCGGTCGGCAGGGAAGTGGTGGAGAGCGTGGCCGCGGACCTGGGGCTCCCGCCCATGGATCCTGCCGACGAACCCGCGGAGCGCCGCTGAATATTGTTATGCGCTGCGTCTTGAACTCTTCCAGACGCTTCTATATCGTCGCCCGAAATCGAGGCAATAACAGGCATAAAGGGAGAGGATGATGACGGTTCCACGCGTTTCCATGTCAGGCGGCGGATGTTCCATGGCGGACGAGGATCTCAAGGCCGTTCGCGGGAAAGCGTCCAGGCTGATAGGCCAGGCTGTGGCCCAGGGGTTCGGCGAATTCCCGATCGATCACTCCTCATACGGCAAGGGCGTGCTCGCTCTATTCGTTGAGAAGAACATATGCGCCGTGCTCACGAAAGATTCCGGCGCCACCCCCCGGAACCACAACAAGTTGAGGCAGGAGTACAGGGCCGAGCAGCTGACCGAGTCCGAGGCCCTTGATAGGGGCGTGGTCGCGCGACAGATCCCGCTCGGCAAGGCCTGTCCCCCTGACTACGACTGGTGTCAGTCCATGGCCTACAACGACGTGGAGGATTGCGACGAGGTCCTGGACGAGATCAACGGCTACGGGATGCCGACCGTGATGTACGCGGCGGACGGGGATGCGGTGCGGGCGCAGAAATACGTCGATAAGCTCGCGACCGCGCCGCTCTATACCAAATACCACGACTCGGGCCCGGTCGCGTGCGAGGCCGGCCGCGACGAATCCGGCCGCCGCTTTAAGGATTCGTATCATTCTCTAGCTGTACTCTTCACCAGCGTCGAGTTCGTCCTGCGCACGTTCTGGGGAAACGGCTGGACCGCGTGGACCGGCCGGCGTTCTTGCGAGGACTCGAACGGAAAGACGCTTGCGGCCGACGATTTGATGTTCGATTTCGGCATGCGCGTGTTCGTGCCCGTTGAGGTGGAAAAGGACGGCGCTGTCTCGCAGCGCTTCTTTGTCGTGACCGCCTCGGCCGCGGCCGCCAACGGCGGGCTCTCTTCCATCGTGCCGGACAAGGTCATCCAGCGCGTGGGCTACGAGCGCTTCGTCGGCGCGGAGTACGCAAAAAAGGTCCTCCTCGACGCCTTTGCAAGGGGATGGGAAATAAAGGATTAGCCTTATATTATTTCTTTAAACGCTTGACCCTCCCAGCTATGTCGTATAATAAGCCTACCTGCATATCAGCGGAGCGAGGTGGACATGTCCATGATGAGCTTCAGACCGGTCAGCGTGACCCTGCCGTCAGGTGTTTTTCCGGGTGAGTTTCGCTTTATCTCAAATTGCGGTCCCGGCGAGAACGGGGCTGCCGCCCGTACAGGCCTGCTCATGATCAAGGGCCAGGAGCGGATGGTCCGGACGTTGTCCGGTGCACTTGACTGCTCTTTTATGAAGAAAAGGTTCGATACGCTCAAGCTGCTCGAACGCCTGGGGTTCAAGGTGGTTCCCTTTTATGGAATGATGGAATTGGACAGCCGTCCGCTGTTTTTTCTCCATGACCTGCGCGAAGGCAAAAGGATAGAACTCTACGACGAGGAATACATTTGTAATAATCAGAGAGTCAGGAACCCTATCGGCAAAAAGATAATAAGATCCAACGCACAAGAGGTCTTTAATAATCTGACGAATGCAAATCAGGTCAATCTGCAAATGATGCGTACGCACCTTCTGCAAGACGCCTATGACATATATTTTGGTGCTTTGGTCCGTGGTAATCCACATACGATTACACGCGACCCCAGGACCAACGAGGGGGATGTCTTCGTTACCGACGTAAGTGAGTTCAGGATGTTTAAAAACGAGTATAATTCGGCGATTGATCCTGAGGATGCCGTCCGGTTGCCGGATGTGCAGATCGCATCCGCGTTCAGTGCCTTGCTCGCGAATTTTCATCCTGCGATGAGTGCAGAGGAACTCCTCAATCGTTTTCGCGAGGAGAATGCCCTCAAGGCTGACTTCATGGAAGCGGCATTCAAGGCGGTTGTAGGTATTTCTTTTCACAAAGGTGAGCCTTTCGTTCCGTCCACGAATGCGGAATGGGCGAGGCGAATATTTCCAAAGAACACCTTCTCGGATGTGATGATGCAGTCAAAGCTCCATCTGGCGAATGTCGCGAAGAGTTTTGAATATTATACCGGCATGAAACTCTTCGATGTCACAAGACAGGCCCGCGACAGATTCATTTCCGGGGCCGATCTCATGCTCGGCGTGGATTTCGCTTACATGGCGGCGCTGGACAATCGGGTTATGTACATCGATGCGCTGAGAAAGTCGGTGGATGCAAAAGGTCCGCTCCCGCAACAGGACGACCGAATCGCTTTTGCAGAGGACGGATTCCCCGCGATGTTGTTCTTCGAGCGATTCGACGAACCGATAAATGAACGGCATGTGGTGCAGATCAAGGGCGAGGATGGTCATGTCCTGGATGTGGAGTTCGATTGGGAGACCGCCATGAGGGTGGAGGCAGGCGGTTATCTGCCGCACGTCGAGCCGGGACAGATCAAGGGGCTTTCATTGAATGGGAGGCCGGTCCGCGGATTCGATGCCGCAAAAGTCAAAATCAGGAAGAGAACAATTCAGCTCCCGCCCCCGCCCCCGATAGATAAGCTCTCTTATTCTTACGAAGGAAAACGTATTTATCGCAAATAGCCGCAAGCGTCGTCCTGAGGATTGGCCTTGATATCCAGGGCATATTTAGGCAGATAGGGGCAACAAGGGGACTGTCCCGGTGAGAAGTCATAGGGGACAGTCCGCGGCGGGCTGAGGATACCTGTGATACATTAGCGGCCTGTCCCCGGTAAGACCTTTGTCGTCGTGAAGCTCTTTGAGACTCAAGATGTCAGCAGACGGAACGAATCGGCGCGCTCTTCTCGCTATCGCTCCTCGCCTCAAACGCCGTCTCGTCGCGGGCTTCTCCTCGGCCGGGTCATATAGG
>JBAZOP010000030.1 GCA_041648665.1 bacterium
ATCCAGCTTGAGCGACTTGTAGTTTTCCATCGCCTTGCCGGCCAGCTCCGGATTCTTGAATATGTTGGTGCGGCTGGTGCCTAGTATCGTGCCGCCCTTGTGGAGTATCCCCCGCACATCCTCGCGCCTGAGGGGCACGGTGATATTCTCCACCAGGCCCTTCCAACCCTGTTTGATGCCGATGATCTCATAACCGCCGTGCATCAGCGACCTGCGCACTATCGCCCTTATCACCGCGTTGAGCCCCGGACAGTCACCGCCGCCGGTCAGCACGCCTACTCTCTTGATCATGACTTTCCTCCTCAGCTTTTCTTTGAAGTGATTTTCGATTTCAGGAACTCGATCGCCTTCTCTTTTTGATAGTCCACGAGGGGAGGTTTCTCCGCCGGCTTCTGTTTCGCCTCATCCTCCTCCTTCTCCTCCTTCTCCTCATCGCCCTCGACAGGGGCGACCTTGTCCGCGAGCGACTTTGCAGCGGCCTCCTTCGCCGCAACCTCCGGCGATTTCGCGGCGACGACGATATCGGGGACTATGCCCTGGTCGTTTATTATCCTGCCGCTGGGGGTTCGGTAGAACGCCACGGTGATCTTGAGTCCCGAGCCGTCGTCCAGATCTATCACCGTCTGCACAGAACCCTTTCCAAACGTCTTCGTGCCGATGATCGTCGCCCTTCCGTTGTCCTTGAGCGCGCCCGCCACTATCTCGGAAGCGGATGCGGAGCCCTCGTCCACCAGCACCACCATCGGGTAATCCGGTTCGGTGCCCTGGGCCGTCGCCTCCCTGCGGTCGACCTCCTTGCCCTTGTTGTCCGTGGAGACGATCGTGCCGGATTTAAGAAAGAGGTCCGAGACCTCGACCGACTGCTCCAGCAGCCCGCCGGGATTATGCCTCAAGTCGAGGATCAGCCCGTCGACCTCGCCCTTCTTGGACAGCTCCTTGAGCGACTTTTCCAGTGAACGGGAGGTCCCCTGCTGAAAGCTGGAGATCGACGCGTACGCTATGCCGTCCCCGAGCATCTGCGCCCTCACGCTGGGCACGCTTATTATCTGCCGGGTGACGCTGACGTTGAACGGTTGAGCCACGCCGTCGCGATAGAGCGTGAGGGTCACGCGGCTGCCGCGACTGCCGCGCATCTTCATCACGGCCTCGCCGAGATTCATGTTCTTCGTGGAGACGCCGTTGATCCTGACTATGCGGTCGCCGGACTTTATCCCCGCCTTGTCGGCGGGCGAGTCCTTGATCGGGGCGACGATCACGAGGGAATTGTTCCTGACCGCGACCTCGATGCCCACGCCGTCGAAGCGGCCGGTGGTGTCCACCTTGAGCTCGCGGTTTATCTCCGGGGTCATATAGACGCTGTGAGCGTCGAGCGTGCTCACCATGCCCTGCACCGCGCCCTGGATCAGTTTGTCCTCGTCGACCTCGGAGACGTAGTTCTCCTCGATGTAGTGGAGGACCTTGGAGAAATTGTGGAGCGCCCTGTAACCCTTGTCCGAGAGCGCATGCGCACTGCCGGCAGAGATCGCAAAGGCGAGCAGGAGAGCTGCTGCGAAACACGTCGTCCTGTAAATGCGGTATTGCAAACCGGGCTCCGTTTTGAGGCGCTATCGTCTAGCATGGGCGAAGGAAAATGCAAGGGCTATGGCGGGTTACAGGTCCACCCTGGTGACCGGGGGGGTCTCTTTGTCGAGGAAGCGATGGGCGATGCTTTCGAACCTGGACGGGAGGTCGGTGACGTACAGGTGGCACTGGGATGCAAGGCCGGGCTCGGCCGCGATCCCCCTCTTGACGAGCATCTCCTCAAGAGAGCCGGCGCAGGCCGCCGCGGAGTCCACCAGCGCAACCCCCTTGCCCATATGCCGCGCTATGGAGTTCTTGAGGAGCGGATAATGCGTGCAGCCGAGGATGAGGGTGTCTATCCCCTCTGACCCGAGCCCATCCAGGTAGCGGCGGGCAGCGGCATCCGCGACCTCGTTGTCGATCCAGCCCTCTTCCACGAGAGGAACAAAGAGCGGGCATGCCCTGCTCACCACCATGACCGAGGGGTCCATCGACTTGAGGGTCGAGCCGTATGCGTTGCTGGCGATCGTGCCGGCCGTGCCGATAACTCCTATGGACTTCTTCCTGCTCGCTGCAAGCGCTGCGCGGCATCCCGGCTCCACCACGCCCTGAACAGGAAGGTCGAAGCTCTTGCAGAGATCCGGAAGGGCGTATGCGGAAGCGGTGTTGCACGCGACCACCAGGGCCTTGACCCCCCTCTCCACCAGGAATGCTGCGCACTGCCGGGCGTAGCGCACCACCGTCTCGGCGGACTTGGTGCCGTATGGAACCCGGGCAGTGTCTCCGAGATAGAGGATCGACTCGTGGGGAAGGCGCCTGCGGACCTCCGCCAAGACCGTGAGACCGCCTATCCCCGAATCGAATATGCCTATGGGCGATTGCCCGCGCAGAACCATAGCGCGGGGCTATAGCGCACGGATGCAGGGTTTCCAAGCAAATTCGATCAGTGCTTCCGCTCCGTCCCCAGCTTGGAGTGATGGAAGTGGATATGGGTCTCCTGGCCGTCCAGATCGCTGATCTCTTCGTCGGCCATAAAACCCAGGTCCTCGAAACCCTCCTCCTCGTGCATCACCTCCCACGAAGTGGTCTCCTCGCGGGAGAGATCCCAGCGCCTCTCGATCTCTTCTGTCCAAGCCCTCCCCATGTCATCCTCCTTTTTGCGATCTATTGAGCAGCTGATTCGTTGTCCCACGCATCAGGGATGCCGTCCGCATCGCTGTCCGCATGGGACGCGCCGAAGAGATCTTCGTACGTGAGGGCCGGGCTCCTGGATGCGCCCCCCTTGCCGTCGACGAAGATCAGCCTGATGTCGTATCGCGCCTCGTCGAAGAGCTCCTCGAATTTTCTCTCCGACGGAAGCGAATTGAGTTCGCACAGCGCAGCCACGTCCCTCGCATCGAGCTCGCATATGAACCCGGATGCGTTCTGCGGGGTCGGCCTGCATACGGCATAGGTCGGATAAGTCCCGCGCGCAGCCTTGTCCGGCGCCTTATTCGGATCCGCGCAATATTCGTCCTCCTTCACGCACTTCATATCCGCCAGCAGCATCACCCTCAGCCCCCTGACCGCCCTGCTGCCGGCCGTCTTCCACACGGAATTCGTGGAATCGTAACAACGGTAACCGAAGGTCTGCATATGCTCGGCCGGTGTTAAGTCGGACCAGGTCTGATCTTTGGCGAGCCTGCCGAAGATCACGATTTTGCCGTTTATGAACGCGGCGCCGTAATCGGCCGGGTTGGATGAAAATGCGCAGGCCTGCCCCGCTGCAAATAAAAGGCAGGACATGATCGAGAATAAGATCAGCGTCATTTTCATATAGACCCCGTTTTCATCGGGCCCAAATAAAGTCACGCAGACCTAAAGAGAGCAAATTCTGAACCGATTGTGGTAAAATCATAATTTCCATATATATCAGCTAGTTAAATCGGAAGAGAGCAATAAACAGACTGGAACCGTCATTATTTTGACATTACTTCCGTCAAAAAATCGTCGCATCACAAACCCGCATTGATCCGCGCCATCGCATCCAACCGCAGGTTATCCACCGAATCTCGGCATGGGATTTTAAGTGCCTCGACATGGAGCGGGCGCATCCCTCGTCGCCACGGCCGCGCACTCGATTGCTTTGAAAGATGCATTTCCATCGGCCGAAGCCCTTCTCTGTTGAGTTGACAGGAGTCGGCCTCAATTCGTATATTCCCACACCAACCTAAAAGGAGAACAACCCGGTATGAATATCATCGCGACCCTGGGCGTGATAGCCCAAACGACGGAGATCATCGAGAGCACGGACATAGGCCTCGGCAACAGGAGCCTGTTCGAGCTGGTCTTCGGCGCAGACCTGATAGTGCAGATCGTCATGGTGCTGCTGTTCTTCTTCTCCATCGTCTCATGGGCGATAATCGGATCCAAGCACCGCCAGCTCAAGAACGCCAAGCGAAACTCGGAGAAGTTCTATCGGCTCTTCAATCAATCCAAATCCATAGACGCCATAGTCTCGAAAGGCACCTTCCGGAAAAGCCCGGCGTTCAACGTCTTCAAGGCCGCGATAGAGAGACTGCGCGAAAACCAGTCGCCCAAAGCCTCCAGGTTGATCGAGAGGGAGATCAGGCGATCGTCCGACGAAGAGATCGAATCCATGGAGTACAGCGTCCCGTTCCTGGCCACAACCAGCACCGCGGCCCCGTTCCTAGGCCTCTTCGGCACGGTCTGGGGCATACTGCACGCGTTCTGGAAAATAGGAAAGACCGGCGCATCCAGCCTCGCCGTGGTCGGTCCGTATATCTCCGAGGCGCTCATCACGACCGCGGTGGGCCTGATAGCGGCGGTCCCGGCGACGATCTTCTACAACTTCTACGTGAACCGCATCAGGATCATAGCCAAAGACCTGGACGACTTCGGCGAAGACCTCAACGTCAGGATAGGACAAGAGTACTTCAACCAGGAATAGCCCGAGGAAGAGAGCCATGCTCGAAGCAAAGCAGGAACTGATCAAGAAGGGAAAGACGCACAACAGGCTGCTCGCCGAGATCAACATCACGCCGCTCGTGGACGTGGCGCTCATGCTCCTGATCGCATTCATGATCACGGCGCCGCTCCTGCAGCAGGGGATGCCGGTGAACCTGCCCCAGGCCCAGGCGCCCGCGCTCAAGAGGACCAAGACCGACGTGATCCTGACGATACAGAAGGACGGCACCATATTCATCGGCGACGAGGGGCCGTCCATACCGGTCGAAGAGGTGCAGGGAAGGCTGACCGCCATCTACGAAGCAAAACAGCAACGCGACCTTTTCATAAAGGCCGACACCGACGTGAAATACGGCGAGGTAGTGCAGATCATGTCGCTCGCCAAGAAGGCGGGCGTAGACCGCATCGGCATGATCACCAATCCCGA
The DNA here is from genome assembly GCA_041648665.1 of bacterium. Classification (NCBI taxonomy): domain Bacteria; species bacterium. The sequence goes on from JBAZOP010000030.1 coordinate 4,955, forward strand.
GTATGAGACCGAGGAGCCCGAAGAGGCGGACAAGGAGAAGTCCTGACGGGCCGTGAGATACATCCACCCGACAGCATCGATACTGCGGAAGCCGGTCGCGATCTCGGCGATGATCCACATCGTACTCGTGGCCGTCTTCGTCCTGTCGCCGATAGTGAGCATGCGCTCCAGCGACAGGCCGACCAAGATCATATGGGTGGAGCTGCCTAAGGGGACCAGCGAAGAGATAGAGCTGAGCCTCAAGAAAGCCGAAGGATTCCCAAAGAGCACGATAGAGGAACAGAAGAGGCTCGAACCAAGCCAACAGCCGCTGCCCGCCACCAAGCCCGTAGACGCCAAACAGGCGAAGCTCGACATCAAGACCGAACTGCCGCCGCGGCCCAAGATGGAATACGAGAGCAAGACCGTGAAGAAAGCGGAGGCGCCGAGGCCGAAATCTAGGACCGACCGCAAGATCCAGGACGCCCTGGCCAAGATAGACAAGCAGCTCAAAGATCGCACCGTGGTCCCGGAGGCGGCGCAGATCGAAAAGCAGGGAGAGGGATTCAAATACGGCACCGGCAAGGAACCGCTGCGGGTGATGCCGTCGGACCCGGAGTACCTGAAATACCAGGCCATGCTCCGCTTCAAGATCATGAAGGAGTGGATCATACCGATGAAGTTCGCGGAGGAAGGGACGGAGAGCTACAGCGCAAGGGTCGAAGTCATGATCAACCTCGACGGAGACGTGGTCTCGGTCCGGTGGGAGTCGCAGTCAGGCAACGCAGCATTCGACCAGTCCGCGGTCCGCGCGATAAAAAAGGCCTCCCCCTTCCCCAAGCCGCCCGACAGGCTGGCATGGGAGGCGTACAATGAAGGGTTCCTCATAGAGTTTGACCCGAAGCTGAAGGCAAAGTATTAAAGACCGTGACTCGCCTGCCTGCCGGCAGGCAGGCAGGCAACTCGCAAGAGGAGACTATGAAAGCTACAAGGATATTATTCACAATCGCATTGACTGCAGCCATCCTCGTACCAGCGGCGGCGGGCGCGCGCATATACGTGCCGATAGACCAGCCTTCGGACCAGAAGTTCCCGATCGCGATAGCGGACCTGCGCGGCAGCGACGGCGCCAAGATAGCCGACATAATAAGAAACGACATGGAACTCTCGGGTTATTTCAGGGTCCTAGATCCTGACGCGTTCAAGGCGGTTGCACGCAAGGAAGGGGTGTCGATCGACACGATAAAGTTCAGCTACTGGACCGCCATCGAAGCGGGCGCCCTGGTCAAGGGCGAGATCAAGAGCGACGGCGGCAAGCTCAACGTGACCCTGAGGCTCTTCGACCCGTTCCTCAAGCAGATGCTCGTGGGAAAGCAGTATCGCGCCGACAAAAAGAACATGCGCCAGATCGCACACCGTTTCTCCAACGAGATCATGCTGGCCCTCACCGGCGTATGGGGCTGCTTTGACACACAGATCGCCTACACCGCGATCACAGGCAAAAAGAGCAAGGCCATCTACGTCATGGACATGGACGGCAACGGGCCGTACGCGGTCACCAAGGGCAAGACCATCAGCATGGGGCCGGTGTGGAGCCCTGGCGGCGACAGACTGGCCTTCACATCCTACATGCAGAACAACCCGGACGTGTATATTTCGAACCTGAGCGGCGGCGCACTCAAGCGCATTTCAATAGGCGGATCCAACATCACGCCGGCCTTCAGCCCGGACGGAGGCACCGTCGCGTTCTCATCCTCAGCCGCCGGCGCGGCCAACCTCTACACCATATCCGCTAACGGCGGCTCTGCGCACAGGCTCACGGTGAGCAACAGCATCGACCTGTCTCCCGACTACTCGCCTGACGGAGGCTCGATCGTCTTCGCCTCCGAGCGCGCGGGAGGACTTCACATCTTCCGCATGGGCGCAGGCGGCGGAGGGGTCTCGAGGCTCACGTTCGTCGGATATCAGAACGACATGCCCAGCTGGTCCCCGATCGGCGACAAGATAGCCTTCGCAGGCCGAGACATGGGCACCTTCGATATCTTCATCATGAACACCGACGGCTCCAACATCCAGAGGCTCACCATAGGCACGGGCAGCAACGAGCACCCCTCGTTCTCGCCCGACGGCAGGATGATAGCCTTCTCCTCCAGCCGCGAGGGGGGCGCCGCCATCTACCTCATGCGCGCGGACGGCTCCAACCAGACGCGCGTATCCAAGGGCAACGGCATGCTGCCCGAGTGGGGACCACAGAAAAGGCCGGAATAAAGAAAACCATGCAGGCTGCCATAGACATCGGCACCAACTCCGTGCTCCTGCTCATAGGGGAGCGATTGCCGGACGGCTCGGTGCGTCCAATAGAAGACCGCGCCAAAGTGACGAGACTCGGAGAGGGGCTCACCGCGACCGGCGCGATCTCGGAGGCAGCGGCGGAGCGCACGCTCTCCGCGCTCCGGGAATACATGCAGCTGTGCGACAGCCACAAGGTCACGGGGATCGCGGCGATCGGCACCGCAGCGCTGAGGAACGCATCCAACGCCAGCGACTTCCTGCTCATGGCGAAGAAGGTCATGGGGCTCTCGATCGAAGTGATCTCCCCTGAGCGCGAGGCGGAGCTCACATTCCTGGCCGCAGCGAGCGACTTCGGCAGGGAAATAGTCGTCATCGACATAGGGGGAGGCTCCACCGAGTTCATCACCGAACTCAAAGGCGTGAGGGAACTCGTGAGCATACCGATCGGCTGCGTCAATCTTACAGAAAATCACGTCAGGGGCGACGCTGCGTCCAATCACGAGCTGGACGAGCTGAGGGGGAACATCCGCCAAGAACTCGCCAGGTGCATCCAGCCCCAAATCTTCGCCAGGCCCCACGAGGCCAAACTAGTGGCCACGGCCGGCACGGCGACAACTATCATGGCGATACGCTTAGCGCTCGATCCTTACATTCCCGACGCAGTCCACGGCAGTCTGCTCAAGATCACCGACCTGCGTGACATCGTGGATATGTTAAGATGCAAGACGGTCGCGGAGCGCCGCTCCATCAAGGGGCTCATGCCGGAGAGGGCGGACGTGATACTGGCCGGTTCCATACTCCTGCACGATGCGATGAGCTACCTGGGCTACGCGGACGCGACCGTCTCGGACCGAGGTGTGAAGTGGGGACTGTTTTATGAAAGTTTCTGCAAGGCATAGGCATTCGAAGATGGTGGATGATCCCCGTCGCACACCCGCGCTCCTGCGCGCGGTGGCAAAAGCGGTGCGTCCAGGCGACCTCGTCCTCGACATAGGCACAGGTCTCGGCGTGCTCGCGATCGCCGCCGCCAAAGCAAGGGCTGCGCGCGTCTTCGCGATCGACATCGACGCCGAGGCGCTCGCCCACGCCATGAAGACCGCAAAGAAGGAAGGCGTGGCAGAGCGCATAACCTTCATCCACGGGCTCTCTTTCAATTGGAAGCCCGAAAAGCGCGCCGACGTGGCGCTCTGCGAGGCGGTGGGGAGTTTCGGATTCGACGAGAACATCCTCGCCACGCTCGCGGATGCGCGAAAGAGGCTCCTCAAAAAGGGCGCAAGGATCGTCCCGCAGCGGCTCGAACTCTGGGGTGCGTTGATCTCGCGCATGCCCAAGGTCGCGGAACCGGCGGAGATCGCGCGCATCCAAAAGGCCGACCTCATGGGCGCACCACAGATGATCGAGCAGGTCTCATTCTCCGGCAAAATTCCGAAATTTATCCACGCAAAAAAACGTTTCCCGATCGCAAAGGCCGGCACGGCAAGGGCGCTCGCCCTCTGGCCGCGCGCAACATGGCATAAGGGAGAGGTCTCGGACGCCTCCCCGCTCGTTGCGGCCACGCACTGGAAACAGGGGATCATGCCGCTGGAGCCCAGAAAATTCGCGCGAGGCGACAAGGCAGAGGTCGAGATCATCATCGAGCCGCATCCCGAAGATCCGTTCACGATGACAGAAAGGCTGTGGAGATGGATTTGAGATACGCAAGAAACCTGGGGACCCTCGGCAAAGAGGGGCAAAAGAAACTTGCGTGCACACACGTGGCCATCGCGGGCGCGGGGGGACTCGGCGGGACTGTATTCGAGATCATGGTGCGTGCAGGCGTGGGAAAGATCACGATCATAGACTTCGACGTGTTCGAACCCACGAACCTGAATCGCCAACTGCTCGCCACCGAGAAGACACTCGGACAGAACAAGGCAGTCGCAGCGGCCGAGCGCGCGAGCGAGGTGAACAGCGAGGTGGAGGTAGTAGCGAGGCAAGATCGCCTGACCGACGCAAACGCAGAAAAACTGCTGGCCGGCGCGGACCTGATCCTCGATTGTCTCGGCAACATCCGCGATCGCTTCGCGCTTGAACGCGCGGCCCGCAAACTGGAGATCCCGATGGTGCATGCGGCGGTCGCAGGCTACCGCGGCCAGATCATGGTGGTCCGTCCGGACGGCCCGGGACTGAAAGCGATCTACGGAAGCGAATCACATGCGCCTGCCTCAGGTGAAGAGACGACATTCGGCACACCGCCGGCTCCGTGATGGCCATCGCGGCAATGCAGGCGACCGAGGCGATAAAGCTCCTCACAGACCGCGGCGATTTGATGAAGGACAATATCTCCCGCATCGATCTCAACGAAGTCAGCATCAGCAGATTTACGATTTGAGAAATTTTTTAACGGCATCGAGATGAGGCGCGATATGCTTCGGCATCTCGAAGGAGCGCATGGCGGCAGGCACGTCCTTGAGCCCGCTGCCGGTGATGAGCGCCACCGCCTTCTCGTCGGATTTGATCGTCCCCATCGAAACAAGTTTGCACAACCCGGCTATGGACGCCGCTGCCGCAGGTTCAGCGAACACACCTGCAATGCGGCCAAGGAGCGAGATCGCCTCGAGTATCTGCGCATCCTCGACCGCGACCGCAACGCCGTTCGTGGACTCGAGCGCATTCATCACCCAGCGCCCGGCGCGCGGCACACCAACTGATATGGAGTCGGCAAAAGTGTCGGGCTTCGCCTCCGGCTCGATCTCGCTTGAGCGCGATTCAAAGGCGCGCACGATGGGAGCGCAGCCCGCGGCCTGCACGATCGCAAGCCTGGGCATCCGATCGATCAGCTTCATCTCCAGAAGATCTGCGAAACCGCCCTCGATGCCGGCCGCGATCACACCGTCGCCCGTGGGCACAATCACCCAGTCCGGCGCCGTATACCCGAGCTGCTCCCAGATCTCGAGCGCCGCGGTCTTCTTGCCCTCGACTGTGAAGGGATTGTAGGCGGTGTTGCGGTTGTACCAGCCGAACTCCTCGCACGCCTCGATCGAGAGCTCGAAGCACTGATCGTATGTCGCATCCACTGGAACGAGCCTGGCCCCGAAGATTGCGATCTGCGCGAGCTTCGCCTTTGGAGCGGATGCGGGCACGAAAATGACGGTTTCGATGCCGGATGCAGCGCCGAATCCGGCGAGCGCGGTCGCCGCGTTGCCGGTGGACGCGGTAGCCACAACCTTCTTCTTCAGCTCCCTTGCCACAGCTATGACCAGCGCCGAAGCCCTGTCCTTGAACGAGGCGGTCGGCGAGACCGTGTCGTCCTTGAGCCAGAGATTCGCCAGCCCGAGCTCCGCGCGCAGCCTCTCGGCCGGACGGAGAGGGGTGGTATTCACTATCAGCGAGGGTATGGAGTCCGGCGACGCGATCGGGAGCAGGGACCACCACCTGGCAAGCCCGGCATAGGAGTTATCCGGGAACTTGCCGGCCTTCCGATTCTTCTTCATAGCATCGTAGTCGTACTTGCAGCGCAAGAGCCCGCGCAGCGGCTGCATCGGCGCGCGCCTCTTCGAGCACTCGGGACACAGATAGTCGGCCTCGGTCGAGATCATATGATTGCCGCAATCTATGCACTCAAAGAGAAACGACCTCATCTTCATCCCCTTTCAGCTTTGCGCTTCCTTCATCTCTATGCACATGGCCGGGCAGATCGTGGAGCAAAGCGCGCAGCCGGTGCACTTATCATCATCCACCTTGGGCCGCCTCTCTGAATCGAGCGTTATCGCCCGATGTGCGCCGTCGCGGCAGGCGATCATGCACAGCCCGCAGCGCACGCAGATATCCTCGTCTATGCACGGCCGCCACTTCTTGCCGCGCAAGAGCGCATCGTGCTCCACGAGATTCGCCAGCGATCTGCCCGCGAGTTCACGAAGGCTAGCCACACCGAGGCGATCGAGATGAAACGCCATCCCCTCTCTTAAGTCTGTCACGATATCGAAACCGTAGTGCATGACCGCGGTGCAGAACTCGACGACAGAGGCGCCCAGCAGCACAAACTCCAGCGCGTCCCTCCAACTCACCGCGCCGCCGCTGGCCGCGATCGGCATCCGCGCGCGCCTCGCGACCTCGGCCACACAGCGCAGCGAGATCGGCTTTATGGCCGGACCCGAAAGCCCTGAATACGTCGAGCTCCCGGCGATATTGGGGATCGGAACCCCTTGATCGAGATCGATCCCCATCAGCGCGGGCACGGTGTTGCCCACGCAGACCGCATCTGCACCCGCCCCTTTGACGGCAAGGGCGATCTCGGCAATGTCGGCGACCTGCGGCGTGAGTTTTATAATGATGGGGGTCTTGCCGGCAGCTTCCCTGATCCAGCCCGCCACCTCGGCGGATGCGGCCGCGTCCTGGCCCAGCATGGCGCCCGGTTTGAGTCCCATGCTCCCCTGCGGGCAGGAGAAGCTGCATTCGATGAGCTCCGCCCCCGCGGCAGCGGTGCGCCTGGCCAGCTCCTGCCAGGAGGCCTTGTCCTGGCCGCTGATCGAGGCGATCACGCGTTTGTCGGGAAATTCCGCCTTGAGCGTCACGATCCTCTTCTCCACCTCTGATATGCGATGCTCGCTCACGAGGTCGATGTTGCCCATGCCAACGAGCCGCTCGGAGCCTGAATCCATGCCGCTCATCATCGGGTTAACGAGATCGACCTTCGCTGCCTCCACCGAGGTCGTCTTGAGGACCGCGCCCGCCCAGCCGAGCTTGAACGCGTCGCGCACCATCTCGATGTCGTCCGTCGGCGGCGCTGCGGCGAGGATAAAGGGGGTCTCGAAATTTACCCCGCAGAATTCCATGGATAGATCGGCCTTGGGCTTTGGGAACATGCGGGGAGATTACGGGTTGCCTATTGGGAGGTCAAGTATTGAGACTTACGTGAAATGGGCAGATTGCAGATCGTTGCGACAGGCTCTCGGGTCCGCCCCATTGCGACGGCGCCACTCGCTCCGTTACTCGTCTGGAAAAATCGGCTGGTTTCTGTGAACTTGGTGTCTTCCTGCCTGTCAGGCCCCAAGCACACGAAACCAGTCCGATTTTTCCATTCCTCATACACTACGCTCGAAACCGCGCCCGATTGTCGCAAAGGGGCGTCCCCTGCGCCTCTCGCAGTGAGCCTACGGGAGGACACGAAAATGCTGATTGACCTCGTATATATATTTATATACATTTACTATGAAGTAATGGGAAAGCATGTTACGGAGGAAATGATGTGCGTGAACTTTGAGGGTTATGTCTGGAGGGAGGGCAGCCACTGGCCTGTGGAGGTGCCGGCGCTGGACGTCATCACCCAGGGGCGCTCAAAAAAAGACGCCTACTCGATGATCAAAGAGGCGATCGAGCTCCTCGTCGATCGAAAGGGATTCGAGATCATGGTCGTTCCCATCGACGCCGACCGTTTCGTCCTGCGCGCGAAGCGGACCGAGGACGACGCCCTGCTCATCGCGCTCCTTCTCAAGCAGCAGCGAGCCAAGTACGGGCTCAGCACAAGTGAGCTCGCACAACGCCTGGGCATAACCAAGCACGCCTATGCCCAGTATGAACAGGCCAGGTCTCTGCCGAGCCTCACCAAGATACAGGAGTTTCTTGCCGCGATGGACAAGGATGCAGTGTTCGCCGTCAACATCCTCAAATCCCCCCACGCGGCGTGAGGTGTATCACTGCGACAGGCGCAAAGGGGCGTCCCCTGCGCCTGTCGCAGTGATACATCTTAAGGCTACGTTAAGGTACAGAGTGCCAGCTTGACGAAAAGGATCGGGATGTCCTTGCCTGAGCGACTTTGGAGGCGCCTACGGAGCGGAGCGTATGAGGAAGCGAAATCTTCTATTGATTCTTCGGCTTAAGGGCTGACAAGCGGAAGACACTTAAGCCGAAAAGAAGCAAAGAAGATTTCGCGACAAGTAGCGTAGCGAAGTGCCGGGGAGCGAAGGAAGGATATCCCGATCCTTTCCGTCTGCCGACGCCGCCATTACAGCAGAATTATCTTTTAAGATATTCATCCATCCTGATCGCGGCGAGTTTGCCGTGGCCCACGGCGAAGGCGGCGGTGCCGCCGCCGGCGACCATGTCACCGCCCGCGAAGATCCCCTCCTCCGAGGTCGCAAAGCTCTGCGTGTCCACGGCGAGCAGCCCCTGGGGCGTTGCGCGCAGATGGAAATCGCTCTCCAGCCCCTGGCCAAGCGCCATGACGACCGAGTCGCACGCGACCGTGAACTCCGGGCCCTCCACGTCGTAGCCCTCGGCCATGCCGCGCACGCGCTCGCGCCAGCGCACGCGCACACACTTCGCGCCCGAGACGTTGCCCTTGCCGATGAAGGAGTGGACCACGGTGCGGAAATAGAACTCCACGCCCTCGTCCCATGCGGCGTCGACCTCCTCCGGATACGCCGGCATCTCGAGCTGGGTGCGGCGGTAGAGCACGAGCACCTGGCTGCCCGCCTTTCGCGCCACGCGCGCCGCGTCGAGCGCCGTGTCTCCGCCGCCGATCACGACCACGCGTTTGCCGAGCTCCGGGGGCACACCCTGCTTCGCGAGCCGGAGCAAATCGAGCGCCTGGTAGACGCCCGGGAGCTCGCGGCCCACGAAATCCGCCTCGCGCGATTTCGAGAGCCCTGTTGAAATGAATACAGCGGCGCTGCCCTCTGAGATCAGCCTCTTCGGATCATCGATCGCCTGGCCGAACCTAATTTCCACGCCGAGCTTCTTTATGAATGCGATCTCGAACTCCACAACCTCAGGAGGGAGCCTGAATGAGGGGATGCAGGCACGCAGCATGCCGCCTGCCGCCTCATCGCGCTCGAAGAGCGTGACCCTGTGCCCCCTGATCGCGAGCTCCGCAGCTGCCCCGAGCCCCGCGGGCCCTGCGCCGATCACGGCCACGTCCTTGCCCTCGCGCGAAGGGGACCTGGGCTCGATCATCCCGTTTTTCATCTCCCAGTCCATGACGAAGCGCTGCAACCCCCTGATGTCGATGGGACGCGCGAGTCCCTTTGCCGTGCACTTGTTCCCGCAGAGCGCGCCTGAGGGGCATATTCGGGCGCATGAGCCCGCGAGCACGTTGGAGCTGCGCAGCATCCTCACGGCGCCGTCCATGTTGTCGAATCGGATCTTGCGTATGAATGCGCGCGGGTCCACACCTGCAGGGCAGTCGCAGGCGCACGGCGGATCGGCGCACATGAGACAGCGGTTCGCCTCCAGCTTTGCCGTGACCTGAGTGTATGCTTCAACGCTCATTCTCTTCCGCCCATGGTCAGCGCCATGATCGCCTTTGCGGTGTGGAGGCGGTTCTCGGCCTCGTCGTAGATGATGGAATGGCGCTCGTCGTCTATCACCTCGTCGGTCACTTCCCTGCCGCGGTCCGCCGGCAGCGCGTGCATGTATTTCACATCTTTTGCAGCGAGCTCAATCCGCCGCCTGTCGCAGATCCAGTCCTTGTGCCTCTGGAGGTTCTCCTTCATAGCGCGTTTCTGCTCGTCGCTGTCCTCCCACTTCGGAAAATGGGCGAACCCTCCCCAGTTCTTCGGGATCACGACCTGCGCGCCGCGAAAGCCCTCGTCCATGTCGCTTACGAACTTAAGACTCCCGCCGCCCTCGGCCGCGTTCTTTTTCGCCTGTTTCACGATCCCGGCCTGGAGCGGGAACTCGGGCGGCGCGGCAACGGCGACGTCCATGCCGAAGCGCGTGAAGAGCAGAATCTGCGACTGCGGCACAGAGAGCGGTTTCGCGTGACTCTCGGCATACGCCCAGCTGATCGTCACCTTGAGGCCCTTCAAATTTTTCCCGAACTTCTCCTGCATCGTCATGATGTCGGCCATCACCTGCATCGGATGATACACGTCATCCTGCAGCGACATGACCGGTATCTCGGAGTGCTCCGCAAGCTCGCGCAGGTACTTGTTGCCGATATCATAGAAACAGTTGCGGCATGCGATCGCGTGCCCCATGCGCGAGAGGACGATCGCGGTGTCCTTGGCGGTCTCGCCGTGGGTGAGCTGCATCTTGTCGGGCGTGAGGTCGTGCGAATTGCCTCCGAGCTGCGTGATGCCGCAGCCCATGGAGTTGCGCGTGCGGGTGGACTGCTCGTAGAAGATCATGAACACGGTCTGGTTCTTGAGCCAATCCGTGACCTTGCCCTTTCTCTTCAGCTCCTTGAGCTCGCAGGAGAGATCCAGCGCACGGTCGATCTCATCCCTCGTCCAGTCCTGTGTCGTGATGAATGGCCTGCCTTTGAGAGTAGACATAAAAAACCCCCGGAGGGTCATTTTCTAACCCACCGGGGGCAAAAGGACAAGCACTGAAAGTCACTGTTGATCGGTCAAATCATCCTCGCCATCCTGCTCCTGCTCAGCCTCTGCGGGTTCATCCACAACGCCCAGCACGGCGGCGCTGCAGTCCGTGACGTAACTTGTTGCCAGCTCTTCGACCACGGCAGCCAGCTCCTCTATCACAGGGGCTATCTCGCAGCCGTTGGCGTCGAATGCCTTCTTCAGCACCTCTTCGGCCTGAAGGAACTCGTAGACCATGCCGAAGTTGGCCGGCGTCTCATCCACGATGCAACTCGCGTCCCCCTCGATCGGAGGCGCGTAATTGACGAGGTCGCTCTCGATAACCTTCGCGACCACGGCCTGGTACTCCTCCTCCGGAATCTCCGTCGACCCTGTGCAGGAGTCGATCACAGAGCCGTCCTCAGCTGATAGCACCGCCGCGACGGTGATGCCCCTCGCCGCATCGATCTTGACCTCGACATCGGGAATCTGCGCAGCGACATCGCCGAACCACTTCACCGTGAGCGACTCCATGGTCGCGCTGCCGGAGATGCTGGGGTTGGCGTTGAAGTCCATCCCGACTCCGTCACCGTGGCTGCACGCCGCGAGCATGACGAGTGAAAACATGACGACCGCGATCCTGTACATAGCGCCTCCTTAAAGGTTTTGTTCGAGCACCAACCTTTTCGGCGGGTCTTGTTTATTGTTGCGCGAAAAATGAAGGTTCAGCAGGACAATGGGGCGTCACTGCAAGTATATGATCTTACTTATTTTTTAAGGAGACACCCGGGAAACGCGGCGTAAAACGCCGCGGCCTTCCAGAGGTGATCGATCGGCGCCCACTCGTTCGGCGCGTGCGCCTGTTCTTCGAAACCGGGGCCAAATCCCACGCACGGGATGTTGTGCATCCCGCAGATGGAGACCCCGTTGGTCGAGAACGTCCATCGGCCGACCTTGGCGTTCGAACCGAAGAGAGAGCGATGCGCATCCTGGGCAGCCACGACCGCGGGATGATTTTCAGGGACGACCCACGAGGGATAATACTTCTCCATTGAATAGACGCGGCCGGTGTAAGAGGCCTCCTCGTACACGGGCACGCGCACCAGGCCCTTCGCCCTCTTGAAGACGGATTCGATCTCCGCCAGCGCCGTTTCCTTTGTCTCGCCCGCGGTCAACCTGCGGTCGAGATAGACGGTGCAGGAATCCGCGACCGAACAGAGCGAAGGCGCGGCGGACCTGATGTCGCTCATCACGACGGTCCCCTTGCCGAGGAATGCGTCGCCGCGCAGTCTCCCGTTCAACTTCTCGATCTCGAGGATCAGCGGCGCCATCTTGTAGATGGCGTTATCCCCTCGCTCAGGGGCGGAGCCGTGCGCAGAGACGCCCTTCACCTCCGCCTCGATCTCCATGCGGCCTCGCTGGCCGCGGTAGATATTGAGCCCGGTAGGCTCGGTGATCACGCAGACGTCGGGGCAAAACCCTTCCTCCTCGATGAGATACTTCCAGCAGAGCCCGTCGCAGTCCTCCTCCATCACGGTCGCGGTGCAGCAGAGGGTAAAGTCCCCTTCGAGCGAGAGATCCTTTATGAGTTTGCCTGCGTAGACCATCGCCGCAGCGCCGCCCTTCTGGTCGGCGGCGCCCCGGCCCCACACTTTGCCGTCCTTCAGATGCCCGTCGAACGGATCGAATTTCCACAGCGAGCGGTCCCCCTCGCCCACCGTGTCGATGTGCGCGTCGATCGCTATCTTCCTCTTCCCGCTCCCGATCATCCCTATGGCGGAGCCCAGGCCGTCCACGCGCACCTCGTCGAAGCCCGCCTCGCGCATCTTCTCGCAGATGCGCTCCACGACGAGCGACTCGCCGCAGGAGGGCGAGCGGATGGAGACGATCTCTGCGAGGAAATCAGCGATCTCTCGTTTCTGCGATTCGGCCTTTTTCAGGATATCGGCGAATGCCATGCGCGGCTCCAGAGAGGGCGCGTCAGACGCGCCTGACGAAGTGGCCGTAGCCGGACTCCACGGTGATACCCTTGCCCTCTTCGAATACGGTGTGTCCCCTGCATATCGTGCGCACCACCTTGCCGGTGAACTCCGCGCCCTCGAATGGGGTGAGTTTGCCCTTTGAATGGAAATCAGAACCCCGCACCGTCCATTTTCTCTTGGGATCGATGAATGCGAGGTCCGCGTCCTTGCCGGGCTCGATCGCACCCTTTCTGGTGAGCCCGTAGCGCGCCGCAGCGGCGGACGAGGTCGCCTCGATGAAGCGCGCGAGGGTGAGCCGGCCCTTGGAGAACCCCTCGGACAAGGCGTAGGGCATGAGGAGCTGCGTGCCCGATATGCCCGAATAATCGGTCCAGATGCTGCCGGTCGACTTCTCCTCCGGCCTGCAGGGAGCGTGGTCCGAGGCAAGATAGTTTATCTCGCCGGACACGAGGTAGCCGAAGAGCGCATCCGCATCCTGCCTCGTCTTCAAAACAGGCGATGTCTTGAACACGGCGCCCCTCTGCTCGAGGTCGTCGTGCGTGAAGGCCAGGTAATGCGGGCACGTCTCCATCGTGATGTCCGCGCCCTTGGCCCGCATCTCGATGGCCGCCTTCGCCCCTCCAGCGGAGCCGACGTGCACGATATGCAGGGAGCAGCCGGTCTCCCTCGCGAGTTCCGCGCCCTGTTTTATGCCGTCCGACTCCACGGGATCTTTCCTCGACTCGTAGTATGCCTTGCCGTCCCGCTGGCCCGACGTGGTGATGCTGGCGGTGAGTTTCTGCGCCCTCTCCCGGTCCTCGGCGTGCAGCGCGACGAGGAGCCCAAGCTCGCCGGCCCTGCGCATCACCTCCACGAGTTCCAGGGGCAGGAGATGCTCGAACATGCGCATGCTGGAGAGCAGATAGCACTTTACGCCCACTACGCCCTCGTGCTTTAGCGTCTTCATCTGCGAACGCCAGGAGTTGGCCCTGAAGGAATTCCCCGAGACCCCGCCCCAGAGCGCAAAGTCGATCACCGACATCTCGCCTATGGCCTTGAGCTTTGCGTAGAGGCTGGCACGGTCGGTCACGGGCGGGATCGATGTGTCCGGCATGTCGATCACGCAGGTGATGCCGCCGGCCGCAGCGCTCATCGAGCCTGTCAAAAAATCCTCGTGGTCGGTGTAGCCCGGCGTGTTGAAGTGCACGTGCGGGTCTATGCCGCCGGGCACCACGATCAGGCCCGAGGCGTCGATGACGTTCTTGCACCTGGGCGCAGGGTCGGTCGCAGGGATGATCTGCCTGATGGACTCGCCGTCGATGACGATGTGGACCCGGCGGGTCTCGTTGCCCTGGCCGGAACTTATCTCAGCGTTGGACACTACGATCATCTAGAAACTCCTTTGCGCGCTTATCATCCGGTCGGTCTCATTCACGAGCGACTGCTCCGCAAACCAGTACTCCTTGGACCTCTGCGCCCTGAGCTCCTCCACCGTCTTTCCCTGCTGCTCGACCCATGTGTAGTATTTGAGATTCGCCCAGCAGTCATGTGAATGGGCAGTGCCATCGAGGATGTAGTCGGTCCCCTGCCCGTGGAAGATAGAGGCCAGCCTCTTCTTCGCCTCATCTTCGCCCATGCGCCCGAGGTCGCGGTTCATGGCCGCAAGCACGCTGCGATAGCGGTCGGTGCCGTCGGTGGCCACGGTGAAGATCACATCGCCCTTGCCGAACCCGTAGTGTTTCGCCGTTTTGATAGAACCCAGTATATTGCAGACGCTGGAGATGCCGAAGATGTCGCGCATGCACCCGAGGAACCCCGGGTCGACGCCGAAGGATGCCATGGCTGCCATCCCAGCGTCCTCGGTGAACAGCTGCATCCCCTTCTTGCTGTCCCACTCGTCGACGCACATGATGGCGTCCATGTTGTCGGTGTTGTGTATCCAGGTGACGTGCTTGTCGCCTATGCCCTGGATGTCGTGTCCTCCGAAGCCGTTGCAGTAAAGAGTGGGACACTGCACCGGCTCAAGTCCCACAACCCTGCAGTCAGGGCAGGCCTGTTTCACCCGATCCCCCGAGGCGATCGTGCCTGCGGAACCCATTGCAGAGACGAGCGCGGCGAGGCGCCTTACCTTCCCATCGGCCTTCAATCCATCGAAGAGTTCCAGCAGGGTATTTCCGGTGACGAAATAATGAAAGCGGTAGTTGGCGAACTCGGAGAACTGGTTGACTATGATCGTGTCCTTCTCACGCGAGAGCTCCTTCGCCTTGTCGTAGATCTCCTTCACATTCGACTCGCAGCCCGGAGTCTTGATGTACCTCGCGCCATAGTATTCGATCCGGTCGAAGCGCTCCCGACTCATCTCCTCGGGCAGGATCACGAGCGAGTCGTAGCCCATCCTCTCGCCCACGTATGCGCCGCCCACACCGTAGTTGCCGGTGCTGGGCCAGACGAGCCTGTGCCTCCCCGGCTCTATCAGGCCGCGGACCTGCTTTTCCACCGTGCAGGAGTAGGTGGCTCCCACCTTGTGGCTGCCGGTAGGAAAGAAGGAGCCGATGAGAAGGCAGATATCCGCCTCTATGCCGGTGATCTCCCTGGGGAGGATGACGTGACGTACCCTGCCATCGAAGTCGCGCCAGTTGATGTTGTAGAGATTCAGCGGCGAGAGAGGATCGCCCTCATAGGCCGCCTGCGCATCCTTCCTGATCTTTGCGGGTATCCTGTCGGGGTGAAGCATCTCCTCGAAGGTGGGTCCCCACGTGTGAGCCTCTGCCATGTCCTGTCCCTCACCCCGGTTTTTACTTCTCAAAGAAAAAAATATAAAGGGTCAAATTCCAAAAACCCGAAAAAAAATATCACATCCGCTTCCAGAGCCTGGATGCAAGGCGCCTCGCATCCGCGGTCAGGGCAGCCTCGTCGAAGCCCGGCATGGCGAAGTCGCGCATGAGCACGCGGCCTGCGACGATCGCGGTCCGGACGGGGGCCGCCAGCGCGCCGAAGAGGAGATGAGCCGCGGCATTGGCGGCTGAGACGGGCGTATGCGGCATCGCGTCCACTATGATGAGGTCCGCGCCGGCGCCTCTCTCGAGGGCGCCCAGGCGACAGCCGAACACCCTCGACGCAATGGCCGGCGCAGCGTCGCGGATCGCGGCCGCGACCTCCTTGAACCCGGCCTGCGCGTCCCCTGCCCCCGCACGGTGGAGAACGGAAGCCAACTGCGCATCCGGACCGATGCCCGCGCTCATGCCGTCGGTGCCGATGGCCACCGGGACCCCTCTCTTCGCGAGCAAGAGCATGGGCGCCACACCCACCGCGTTGGCCAGGTTGGACATCGGGTTGTGCGCTACCGTGGCCCCGCTCCTCTTGATATGCGCGATATCGGAGGCAGTCACGTGCACGCAGTGGGCGGCTATGGAGTCCCTCCTCAGGATGTCGCTCCTGGCAAACCTCGCCGCCGGAGTGACGCCGAACTTGCGCCTCGTGATCCGCACGTCCTCGATCCCCTCGGCCACGTGGACGTGCGCGCCGACGCCGTAGAAATCCATCAGCTCACGCGCGGCCGCGAGGGTGGCGTCGGAAAGGGTCATGGATGCGTGCAGTCCCACCATGCCCCTCTGCATGCATACAGGTTCCCTCGCCGACCTCGCGCGCACGGACTCCAGGAATGATGCGCTCTCGGACGCGGCCTCGTCGCGCCTTGCCCTGCCCATGCGATCCGATATCTCGTAACACAGGCATGCCCTGATCCCCACCTGTCTCAGCGCGTCGGATATCGTGTGGAGCGACCCCCTGATCGCGCCGTAACTGGCGTGGTGATCGAAGACTGTGGTCACGCCGGCCCTGATGCCTGCGATCGCGCCGAGCATGGCGCTCACGTGTATGTCCTCGAGGGTGAGCGCGCGATCCAGCCGCCACCAGAGCTTCTCGAGCACCTGGCCGAAGGAACGCATCCTGCCCTGCGGCGCGCCGAGCGCCAGCGAGCCGTAGAGGTGCATGTGCGGGTTGATGAGACCGGGGAGCAGGTACCTGCCGCCGGCGTCTATGACCTGCTCTCCACGAGAGCGCGGCCTCTTCGAGTCCTCGCCCACGGATTCTATCACCCCCGCCCTCGCGAAGACGTAGCCGGAGGGGATGACCCTGCCGGTCCCGGTGATGACGCAGGCGTTGCGAACGACGATAGGACGATCGGCCATTGTGCTGTCCCTCCCCCTCATCGCGCCTTCGCTTCGTTGCCGCCGTTCAGCTGATATTTTTTGACCGCGATCATGTGCTCCGCGAGCGTGGGCGTGAACTCGTGGGTGCCGTCTTTGCGCGACACGAAGAAGAGATAGTCGGTGCGCGACGGGTGCAGCGCCGCGGCGAGCGAGGCCTTGCCCGGGTTCGCTATCGGGCCCGGCGGCAGCCCGGGATGCACATAGGTGTTGTAAGGATGCGGGTGCGTGATGTCCTCTTTGCGTATGTTGCCGTCGAACCCGGGGAGCCCATAGATGATTGTGGGATCGCTCTGGAGCGGCATGCGCTTCTCAAGCCGGTTCAAAAAAACGGAGGATATCATCGGCCGCTCCGACGGATCGCCCGTCTCCTTCTCGATGATGGATGCGAGTGTGACGATATCGAGAAGCCCCATGGCGTTATCGGCCGGGCCCTCGGCCTGGAGCTCCTTCCACACCTCGTTGAACCTGTCCACCAGGATCTTCACGAGGTTCGCCTCGGAAAGCGGTTTTGCGAGCAGATACGTGTCCGGAAACAAAAACCCCTCGAGCGACGGAGCGCCTGCAAAACCCATGGCCTTTGCCTGGGCCGGATTTTTTGCCAATGCCGCGAACCTCTTCGGCATCTCGGGATCGGCGAGGAAGGGCTGCCCCTCCAGCGCCTTTGCGATCTCGTCTACGGTCCAGCCTTCGATCACGGTGAACGCGTACTGTTTGACCTGTCCTCGCGCCAGCATCCGCATGACGTCCGGCATGGTGAGGCCGGCTGGAAATTCATAGGTCCCCGCCTTGAGCGAACGCCCCAGCCCCCTGGCCCGGCCCACAACCTCGAAGAGCCTGGGGGTGCCTATCACCCCATCC
This sequence comes from bacterium, assembly GCA_041648665.1. NCBI lineage: Bacteria > bacterium. Next base: position 22,535 of record JBAZOP010000030.1, read on the forward strand.
GCCGCGAGCTTCGTAGTGATCGTACGGAGCGCCATGCCGGGCTCGATCACGACCTCGACGGTCGCAGGTGAATGCCAACGAGTGGCGCCGATATATACCGCCGAGACAGCGATCGCGGCCAGAAGGATCGCCGCAAGGAGCACTGCAGAGAAGATACGATTGATCGCCTTCATCCCAGGTAACCCTCCCCGTCGTCGGACGGCAAGGCCTTTGAATCCAGGTAGTCCTGCAGGATCGCGACCGCCGCCATCTTGTCTATGACCTTCCTGCGCTTCTGCCTGCTGACGTCCGCATCGATCAGCCGCTGCTCCGCCACTGCCGTCGAGTAGCGCTCATCCCACATCTCCACGGGTATGTCGAGGCCGCCGCGCGCCATCGCCTGCTTCAATCGATCTGCAAACGCCTGCACCTTCTCCGCCTGCGGACCCATCCATCCCTCCTCATCGAGAGGGATGCCGAGGAGCAGAAGGCTTGCTTCCAGTTCCTGAGCGCGCTGGATTATGGCTTCGAAGTCCTTTGCGTCCCCGCGCCTCTCGATGACGCCGATCCCCTGCGCAGTGATGCCCAGCTGATCGCTGGCGGCAACACCGATGCGTCTGGAACCTATGTCGAGGCAGAGGATTCGCATAAAAAAATGAGCCGGGGAAAGTCTTATCCCGTTTGAAGCGCCCCATCAAGTAACATCTTGATTTCCGACAAAGAAATTGGCATCGAGGGGCTATGGAAAGAGTGCACATCATCGTCCGCGGCATGGTTCAGGGCGTCTTTTTCAGGGCAAACACAATCCGCGAGGCGCAGGCATTGGGCATCCTCGGATTCGTGCGCAATCTCCCGGACGGGAGTGTGGAAGCGGTGGCAGAGGGCCCGAAAAAAACGCTCGAGGAATTCGTGAGCTGGTGCCAAAGGGGCCCCGACATGGCCCGCGTCGACCGGGTGGAGGTGAGCTGGGAAAGCCCGAGGGGCGAATTTGCCGCATTCGGCCTCGGCTAGCCTTGTGTTTGACAGCGGGAAGCCAAGGGGTGTATAGAAATGCAAATCTAAAATAAGGTTTAACAATCAAAGCCGTTTTCACAGGAGGAGTCATGAGGATTGCAAAGATTGGCGTTCTTGCGTTGGTCCTGTTCACAATCGCCGCTTACTCGGCGGGCTGCGGAAGCAGCGTCTCTTCAGGCAAGGTCCTGGTCGAAGTCGACGGCGACAAGATCACAGACGGCGATCTGACCTTCTTGAGCGACATCAACCCGCGCATCGCCCAGCAGATCGCAAGCCCGGAGGGCAAGAAGAAGATCCTGGAGAACCTGATCGAGCAGAACCTCCTCTACCAGGCTGCGGTCAAGGAGGGCGTCAACCGCGATCCCAAGGTCAAGGCCAAGGCCGACCTCTATCGCCGGGTGATCATCGCCCAGGCCATGGTCGACAACGAGATCGATAAGGCGGCGCAGAAGTACTATGACGACAATCAGGACGAGTTCAAGAAGCTCAAGCTCTCCCAGATCCTGATAAGCTTCGGCGAAGCCAAGGACAAGAAAGACAAGAAGGCGAGGACAGAGGCCGATGCGCTGAAACTCGCGAACGAGATCAAGGCGAAGCTGGACGGAGGGGCCAAGTTCGAGGATCTCACCCAGGAATACTCCGACGATCAGCTCACCAAGGCTCGCGGAGGAAACCTGGGGCTCGTCGCCAAGAACGACAAGCGGCTGGCCGCGCGCGGCTACGAACCGGTGCTGGAGAAGGCCTTTGAGATGAAGGTGGGCGAGGTCTCGGGTCCGATCAAGGCGCAGGACGGCTATCATATAATAACGCTCACCCGCGGGATAGAGCTCGAGCCGTTTGAAGAGGCGAAACAAGCGATCCTCTTCAAGGTAAGGGGAGATGCACGGGACAAGCTGCTCGCGGATCTCAAGAAGGACGCCAAGGTCGTCTTCGTGGACAAGGAGCTGGCGCCCGAAGCGGGAAGCGGAACCATTCCTGAGGCCGGCGGCACGCCCCCCACGATCAAGGTAGAACCCCAGGGAGAGACAAAACCTGTGCCGACCCCGGCCCCGGCGGAGAAAAAGGCGTTGAAACAGTAGGCCGAAGGCGACATGAATCCAACGCCCCGGTGCCTCGCGGCATCGGGGTTTTTTCTGACCGAGGACCATGGATCTCAATCTCCTCAACTACGAATACCCCGAGGATCTCGTGGCGCAGAGGCCGCTCCCCGCGCGCCACGAATCGCGGATGATGGTCTTGGAACGCGCGGGGAAAAAAACGGAGCACAGGGCGATAGACGATCTCCCCTCTTTCCTCAGACGCGGCGATCTCCTCGTGCTCAACGATTCAAAGGTCGTGCCCGCGCGCCTCTTCGGCAAGAGGTGCACCGGCGAAGAGGTGGAGATACTCGTCGTCGAGCAGCGTAAGGACGGGCTCTGGCGCTGTCTCCTCAAAAAAGCGAAGAGGATAAGACCGGGAGAGAAGATCTTCTTCGGGATGCAGGCGACCTCCACAGCCTGCGGGAGGGAAGGGATCTACCTCCTCATGGAGTTTACAAAGGACTCGCTGGCGCTCGCGATCGAACACCACGGCGTCCCTCCCCTGCCGCCCTACATCAAGAGGGAGGGGTACGAGGCATACACCGAGGAGGACCGCGAGCGCTACCAGACCGTCTACGCCAGGAAACCGGGTTCAGCGGCCGCGCCGACCGCGGGGCTGCACCTGAGCGAGCCTCTCATCGAGAGGGTCAAGGCAGCGGGCGCACAGATCGCCGGCGTGACCCTGCACGTGGGCATCGACACCTTTGCGCCGATGCGCGCGGAGAGGCTCGGCGATCACAGGATGCACGGAGAGAGGATCGAGATATCCGAGGAGACTGCGAACCTGATCGCGCTGGCCAAGGCAGAGGGACGCCGAGTCATAGCTATCGGCACCACCACGACCCGTGCGATCGAATCCGCGGCGACCTTTGAAGTCAAAGAAAGCGCGGGCCACATCTCCTGGCCCAACGGGAGGATACATCACGGCAGCTGGACGAGCGACCTCTTCATAACGCCGGGCTACGATTTCCGGGTCACCGACGCCATGCTCACCAACTTCCACCAGCCGAGATCCACGCTGCTGGCGCTGGTCTGCGCATTCGCCGGGAGGGAGTTCATCCTCTCATGCTACCGGGAGGCGATCAAAGAGCGCTACAGGCTCTTCTCATACGGCGACTGCATGCTGATAATCTGAAGGGGAACGGAGCCATTCGTCTCATGTTCGATTTCAAGGTCATGCGGGAGAGCGGAGGGACCAGGGGCCGCGTCGGGCTTGTGAAGACGCCTCACGGGGAGATCCGCACGCCCGTTTTCATGCCGGTGGGCACACAGGGCACGGTCAAGGCCATGACCCCGGAGGAGCTCGAGGGGCTCGGCGCGCAGATCCTGCTCTCCAACACGTACCACCTCTTCCTCAGGCCCGGCCACGGCCTGATCGCAGGGCTCGGCGGGCTGCACAAGTTCATGAACTGGAAGGGACCCATACTCACCGACAGCGGCGGCTACCAGATCTACTCGCTGGCCGATCTGAGGCGCAGGTTCACCGAGGATGGAGTGGAGTTCCAGAGCCACATAGACGGCGGAGAGCGACACATGCTCACGCCCGAGCTCGCCATCGAGATCCAGGAGGCGCTGGGCAGCGACATCATGATGGTGCTCGACGAGTGCACCCCCTACCCGGCCTCTGAGCACGAGGCGCGCGCCTCCATGGAGCTGTCGCTCCGGTGGGCAGGGCGCTGCCTCGACGCGCGGCGAGGCGCGAACGCGCTCTTCGCGATCATTCAGGGCGGCATGTACCCGCACCTGCGGCGGGAGTACATCGAGAGGACGCTTGAAATAGAAACGAAGTCCGCGGGCCGCGGCTTTCAGGGCTTTGCCATCGGCGGCCTCTCGGTGGGCGAGCCGGTTCCGCTGATGCGCGAGATGGTCGCCTCCACGACGGAGTGCATGCCAAAGCAGAGGCCGCGCTACCTCATGGGCGTGGGCACGCCCGAGGACCTGGTCGAATGCATCGACCTGGGCGTGGACATGTTCGACTGCGTCATGCCCACGAGGCATGCGCGCAACGCGAGCCTCTTCACATCCTTCGGCCACATCAACATAGAGAACTCCTGCTTCGCAGCCGACCCTGGGCCGATCGACGAGGCTTGCCCATGCTACACATGCAGAAACTACAGCCGCGCCTACGTGAATCACCTCTTCCGCGCAAAGGAGATCCTGGCCGCAAGGCTGGCCACAATTCACAATTTACAATTCTATTTCGATCTGATAAATCGTGCTGCCCTCGCGCTCCGCGAGGATAGATACCCGGAATTTAAGAAGAATTTCCTAAGCATGAGAAAGGAGAAAGTATGCTCATGAACATCGCAGTGGCATCGCTCGTCGCAATGGCAGCCCCGCCGGGAGGCGGCGGCCAGCAGCAGGGAAGCCTCTTCTCCACGCTGGTCCCTCTCGTCGTGATCTTCGCAATATTCTACTTCCTGATGATCAGGCCGCAACAGAAGCAGGCGAAGAAACACAAGGAGATGCTCTCGGCCCTAAGACAGGGCGACAAGGTCGTGACCCGCGGCGGCATGTTCGGGAAGATCCACGCCATCGCGGACAACACGGTGACGGTCGAAGTGGCCGATAACGTCCGCATCAGGTTCAGCCGCGACGCGATATCCGGCGTGGAAAACCAGGCCGCCTCCTGACGGGGATAGAATATGTCAAACACATGGAAATATAAGCTCGCCCTCCTCATCTTCCTCACGATCGCATCCGTTTATCTCGTCGTCCCGTCGATATTCGGATTCCAGGCCATTCGCGAGGAGGCCGAGTCCTCAGGGGCCAATCTACCGTGGTACTTCTCGGTCCTGCCGAACAAGGGCATCAACCTCGGTCTGGACCTGCGCGGCGGCATATATCTCGAATTCGAGGTGCAGTCCGGCAAGGCGATCTCCAACAAGGTCGACCTGATGGTCGCCGACCTCGAGAGGTGGATGAAGGAGGAGAAGATCGAGTTCGCCTCGATCTCACAGGAGCCCAGGAAACACATCATAATGATAGCCGGCCTCTCCGAGGACGGAAAAACCAGGGTCATGCAGCACGTGGGCGATTCCTACTCCGACGTCCTGGAGCGCAAGATCGCCTCAGACGGAGCCCTGGAGCTCGGCCTTCAGGGTCACTACGTCAAATACATGCACAACCAGATCGTGAAGCAGGCGCTGGAAAAGGTCAGAAACCGCATAGACCGCTACGGCGTGGCCGAGCCGTCCATACACAGGCTGGGTTCGGACCGCATCGCGATAGAGCTCCCGGGCATCAAGGACCCGGACCGCGCGATCGGAATCATCAAGAAGGCGGGACAGCTGGAGTTCAAGATAGTGGACGACAGCGTCGCCGAGCCGAATCTTGCCCAGATGGTCGCCGAGGCGCGCACCGCGGAGAACCTCCCCGACGATTTTTCGCTGGCGACGGTCGAAAAGATAAACGATTCGCTGCGCGCGAAACTCCCCGAGAACACCGAGGTAGCCTTCGAGATACAGTTCGACCCGGTGCAGAAGAAGGTGGTCAAGGGCGTCCCGTACCTGCTCAAACGCAAGGCTGAGGTCACGGGCGAGATGCTCAAGAACGCGCAGGTCAACGTGCACGACAACGAGCCCTATGTGAGCCTCACCTTCGACGCCCAGGGTTCCGCCCTCTTCGGCGAGACGACCTCCAACAACGTGGGCAAGCGCATGGCGATCCTGCTCGACGGCAACGTCACAAAGGCCCCGGTCATCCGCGAACCGATACTGGGCGGCCAGGCGCAGATCACCCTGGGCTACGGAAATTATCAGAACCTCCTCACCGAGGCCGAGGACCTCTCGCTCGTGCTCCAGGAAGGAGCATTGCCGGCTCAGCTCGTTGAGGCGACAAAGACCGTGGTCGGCCCGTCGCTCGGCGCAGACTCCATACGCCAGGGCGCGATGGCGACCATAGTCGGCGCGCTGGCGGTCTGCCTATTCATGCTCATCTACTACAAGTGGTCCGGCTTCATCGCCAACGCGGCGCTGCTTTTCAACCTGCTGTTCATCCTCGCAGGGCTTGCGATTTTCCAGGCCACCCTCACACTGCCGGGCATAGCGGGAATCGCACTCACCATGGGCATGGCGGTGGACGCGAACGTGCTCATCTACGAGCGCATACGCGAGGAGCTCCGCTCCGGCAAGAGCGCGAAGACCGCAGTCGAATCCGGCTACTCAAACGCAATGCGCACGATCATCGACTCGAACGTGACCACGCTGATCGCGGGCGTGGTGCTCTACCAATTCGGCACGGGTCCGATAAAGGGTTTCGCCGTCACCCTCATCATGGGCCTGCTGATCAGCATGTACACCGCCTGCATCGTCACGAGGATGGTCTACGACTACATGATCGTAAAGCGCAGGATAACGAGGATCAGCGTATAGCAAATCGAGGAGCGCAAGATGCTTGAAAACGTCAAGATACCCTTCATCAAATACCGGGCCCTGTTCATGTCCATATCTCTGGCGCTCGTGGTCGCATCGTTCTTTTTCATGTTCACCAAGGGCTTCAACTACGGCATCGACTTCAAAGGCGGGGCCAAGCTGGGTTATAAATTCTCCTCAACGGTGAGCGAAGGCGATGTCAGAGAGGCCCTGCAGGGCACGCCCTTTGCCGACGCACACGTGGTCCGATTCGGAGAGGCAAGCGAGAACCGGATGAGCATCAAGGTGACACTGCCGGAGGAGCACGCCAAGATAGGCGAGGCGGTCACAGCGGCGCTCGCAGCCAAATTCGGCCAGGAGAACGTAGCGCTCGAACAGGAGGAGACGGTGGGCCCGGGCGTCGGCCAGGAGATGCGCAAGAAGGCCTGGCTGACGATCATCTTCTCGTGGCTCCTCATGCTCGTATACATCGGCTACCGCTTCGATTTCCTCTATGCGCCGGGCGCGGTGGTCGCACTGGTCCACGACACGGCCATCGTCCTGGGCGCATTCGCGCTCCTGGGCAAGGAAGTCAACCTCACGATACTCGCGGCCGTGCTCACGCTCATAGGTTTCTCTATCAACGACACCATAGTGGTCTTCGACCGCATCAGGGAGCACAAGAACCAGATATCGCCGGCCACGATCAAAGACGTGGTCAACACCGCGATAAACTCCACGCTCTCCAGGACCATGATCACCTCGCTCACGGTCCTCTTCATAGTGGTGGTGCTGTTCTTCATGGGCGGAGGCACCCTGCACGACTTCGCCTTTGCGATGATAATCGGCGTGGTCGTGGGAACATATTCCTCAATCTTCATCGCATCGCCGATCTACATCGCCCTGTACGACAACTGGCCGAAAGTAAGAAAACTCTGGGCCAAGCGATAGCCTCATATGCCAAAGACCCTGTCCATCGACGCGAGGTGGCGCCTCGGCGAGGCCGACGAGCGCGCCTGTGCGCTCATATCGAACGAGCTCGGGCTCTCGCGCTTGATCTCCCGCGTCCTGGTCCGCAGGGGGATGACCACTCCTGAAGAGGCGCGCAGATTCTTGAGCCCCAGGCTGGAGGACATCCCCGACCCCTTTTCCCTCCCCGGCATGGATAAGGCCGCCGCGCGCATCGGACTCGCGCTCGAAAGAGGCGAGGGCATCTCGATATTCGGCGATTACGACGCCGACGGCGTCGCCGGCTCGGCGGTCATCGCGGATTTTCTCGAGGCCTGCGGCGGCCGCTGCTCCGTGACTCTGCCCAAGCGCCGCGACGAGGGCTACGGGATCACGCCGGATGCGGTGGAGCGCCTCGCCAAAGATGGCGCCAACCTCATGCTCACGGTGGACAACGGCATAGGCGCAGCAGAGGCCGCATCGCGCGCGCATGACCTCGGCATCGATCTCATAATAACCGATCACCACAGCCCGCGGGGAGAGATCCCAAAGGCGCACGCCGTCGTTAACCCCAAGCTGATCGCAGGCGAATCGCCCCTCAAGGATCTCGCAGGGTGCGGCGTCGCCTTCATGCTGGCGCTGGCCGTGCGCGCAAGGCTCAGAGGCAAGGGGATGCTCCCCTCGCCCGAACCCAACCTCAAGCGTTCGCTCGATCTCGTGGCGCTCGGCACGATAGCGGACGTGGTTCCCCTCACCCACGCGAACCGGATACTGGTGAGCTTTGGACTCGCGGAGATAGCGCGCTGCACGAGACCCGGCATCAGGGCCCTGCTCGACGTATCGAGCACGGCGCCGGACCAGGTGAGCCCCAACACCGTGGCGTTCAGGCTGGCCCCGAGGATCAACGCGGCGGGAAGGATAGACGACCCGATGGTCGCCCTGCGCCTGCTGAGAGAGCGTTCGTACGCCGAGACGCTCCCGATGGCGCGCGCCCTCGATGCCGCCAACCGCGAACGCCAGGGCCTGGAGGAGGCCTGCATCGCGGAGGCGATCGAGAGGATTTCGCAGGACCCCGCGCTCAGCGACCCGGGCGCGATCGTCATCGACTCAAAGGGCTGGCACCTGGGCGTAATAGGAATCGTGGCGTCGAGGCTCGCATCGCGATTTCTCCGTCCCTCGGTCGTGATATCGCGCGAGACGAGTCCTGCCAGGGGCTCGGCGCGGAGCTTCGGGGGGATCAATATCCTCGAAGCGCTCTCTTGCTGCAGCGATCTCATGGTGCGCTTCGGAGGGCACGCGGAGGCCGCGGGGCTCAACATCGACGAATCCAGGATAGCGGAGCTGCGTTCGCGGCTGGGCGAGGCATGCGCCTCCATGGCCGCCGACGCGGAGCCTGCGGCGCTCGTGCTGGACGCGGTCGCTCAGCCGGCCGACATATCCCTGTCGCTGGTCGAAGAATTGAAAGGCATGGCGCCATTCGGCGTGGGGAATCCTGAGCCGATCATCGCCCTGGAAGGGGCCAGGATAGAGGGCCGGCGGACAGTGGGCAACGGACACCTGAAACTCGCCCTCTCCTCTGGAGGCTTTGCGTTCGACGCGATCGGATTCGGGATGGCCGAATCCATGCAGGGCGACGTGAGCACGGTGTCGATAGCGTTCACCCCCCAGCTCAACACGTACAATGGAAACACGAGCCTGCAGCTCAAGCTCATCGCCATTGCGCCTGTTCAAACACATTGATATAGGGTTTTGCCATGTTCGAGATATCGGTCAAAAAATCATTCTCAGCCTCGCACGCGCTCACGGGCAAAAAGGACCTGATCGAGAAGGCGCATGACCATCGCTTCGAGTGCGAAGTGAAAATCATATCCAAAACACTTGGCGAGGGCGGCATGGGGGTGGATTTCCGCCGCGTGGACGAGGCGCTGGACGCGATCGTGGGTCCGATCGAAGGGAAGAGCCTCAACGAGTCCCGGCTGCTTGCGGAAAAGAGCCCCTCCGCTGAGAACATCGCGCTGGCCATCTTCAATATGCTGGGAGAGATGCTCCCGCAGGAAGCGCTGCTCAAGAGCGTCACGATCTGGGAGGACGCAGACCATTCGGCCACCTATTACGGAGAAAGATGAGAGACAGGGCCATAGCATTGCACTCGGGCGGGCTGGACAGTTCTGTGGCCGTGGCGCTGGCCATGCGGAGCTGCGATATCGCGCTCGCATTGACCTTTGACTACGGCCAGCGGGCGGCAGCGCGCGAGAAAGAAGCGGCTGCCGCCTTCTGCAGAGAACGCGACATCGAACATCGTTCGATCGCCCTGCCGTGGCTCGCGGAGCTGGGCAAAAGCCCGCTCACGCACAAAGACGCGAAACTCCCTGTTGTAGAGCCGAAGAATCTGGAATCCAGCGGCCATGAGAGGGCACAGGCAGTGTGGATCCCCAATCGCAACGGTCTCTTTGTCGCGATCGCCGCATCATTCGCAGAGGGGATGGAGGCGAAGCACGTGATCGCTGGGTTCAACAGAGAAGAAGCAGAGACCTTCCCTGACAACGGCGTTCCATTTATGGAGGCGACTGAAGGCGCGCTCTCCTTCTCCACCCTGAACAAGGTGGGAATCCTCTGTCCCACCAAAAACATGGACAAGAAAGCGATCGCCAGGGAATTCATCGCACTGAAACTCGGGCCGGACTCGTTCTGGTGCTGCTATGAAGGCAGGGAGAAACTCTGCGGCAGATGCGAGTCCTGTGCGCGCACGATGAGGGCGTTCAAAGCGAACGACGCATTCGATGCGATCAGGGAGAGATTCGAACAAGGGACAAGGTGACACAGATGAAAGGTGCATGGATAGAAAAGGAAACCCTCTACGACGGCACGCAGCTGAGATCAGGCTGGGTTAAGAGCCATACGGGGCTTTCCGGGAGCGCGATCGCCTCGTTCGCAGGCCCTGCCGACGTGCCGATCGAGAACATGGTCGATCTCGAAGATGTCGCACGCAATGCCCCGATCTTCTCAAACGATATGCTCCACTTCATCGCCGAACACGAGGAGCGCGACCTGCCCCTCGCGGTCGCGCGGCAGAGACTGCTCGTCGCGATCGCCGTGGACGCACTCAGGGACCGCGCGAAGGGCGCAAAGATCGAGCGGAGGGGCGACGACATCTTCGATGGCGATCGCAAGCTATCGGTCTCCATCGCCACTAGCTCCCCGCGCTCCACGCTCATCCACTTTGCGATCAACATCCGCAGCGACGGCACTCCCGTGCCAACCAAGGGGCTCTCGGACTACGACATCGAGCCGAGAAAACTCGCCGATTCGATCCTCGCGCGATACTGCGGGGAGATAGAGTCGATGGAGAGAGCTGAGAATAAAGTCAGGCCGGTAGATTAATAAGAAAACAGAAGCAGGGCTTCCGTGCCCTTCCCTGCCGGCAGGCAGGCTTCGCCGCGCGCTCGTCATCGGGTACGCGGCGGTGTTTTGACCCCCGTCTGCCTGCTGTGTTTTCGTGCACCGCTGCTGCGAAACGCTGCACCCTTTCCACAACACCTCGAAGATCAGACTAATAAATATACTCGATAATCAAGGCCTTCCACTCCATGGCCATCATGAGCAGCCTTGGCATGGAGTTTGCTTAACCACATTAATATGGTTCGCGATCGATCCGAAGGCATTCTTCCAGACGGCTACCCATCTCTCCTCACCGAGATAAAGGCGCGCATCCAAAGGACGCGGGTCAAAGCAGCCCTCTCGGCCAATTGTGAACTCATCGAGCTCTACTGGGACATCGGGAAAAGCATCGTGGAACGGCAAAGTGTCGAGGGGTGGGGCAGATCGATTGTCGAGCGGCTGGCAGCGGACATCCAACGGGCCTTTCCAGGCATTGGCGGTTTTTCGCCTCAGAACATCTGGAAGATGCGGGC
>JBAZOP010000031.1 GCA_041648665.1 bacterium
GCTCGACTTCGGCGAATCATATCGCGATCACAGGCCCGTGATCGCCAAGATCGGCGAGGCGCTGCCGATCACGTTGGCGCTCAACATCATCACCATACTGGTGATCTATCTCATCTCCGTGCCGATCGGCGTGTACTCGGCGCTGAGACCGAGGGGCCTGCTCGACAGGGCGTCGACCGTCTTCTTCATGGCGCTCTATTCGCTCCCCAGCTTCTGGGTTGCGATGATGCTCATAGTCCTGCTCGCGGGCGGAGACTATCTCAACATATTCCCGCTGACCGGGATAATTTCACAGGGCGCGGATGCTCTGCCGTGGTACGGATGGGTCGCCAACGTCTCGTGGCACATGGTCCTTCCCGTCGTCTGCCTCACGTACGGCGGCTTTGCGTTCGTGTCGCGCTTCACCAGGGCCTCCATGCTGGAGGTCATAAGACAGGATTATATAAGGACCGCGCGCGCCAAGGGGTTGCCGGAATGGAAGGTGGCTATAAAGCACGCGCTGAGAAACGCGCTGATACCGCTGCTGACGCTCATGGGCACGCTGCTCCCGGCGCTGCTCGGCGGGAGCGTGATAGTGGAGCAGATATTCTCCATCCCCGGCATGGGGAGGCTGGGGTTCGAGTCCGTTCTCGCGCGCGACTATCCCGTGATCATGGCGATCGCGACGATATCGGCGTTTCTCACGCTGGTGAGCATACTCCTCTCGGACATCATGTACGCGGTGGTGGATCCGAGGATATCGTTCGGGAAGAGATAGCCGAAGGCTGAAGAGATATGATCGCTTCGCAGAGATATTCGATGCTGGTGTGGCGCCAGTTCGCAAAGAGCCGGCTCGCGGTCGTATGCCTCTGCTTCATCGTCCTGCTTGCGCTGGTCGCCGTATTTGCGCCCGTCATCGCCAACGACCGGCCCATCATTCTCCGGCATGAGGGCAGGTGGTCCATGCCGGCCGTCAAGCTGCCGCCGGATCTGGTGGGTGTGGACTGGGACGCGATGGAGGCAGTCCCCTCGGAAGGCACCTGGATGCTGCGCGCTCCGGTCAGGTACAGGCCGGGCTCGTACGACCTGGACGCGGTGCTCTCGCCCCCTTCCGCAAAACACCTGCTCGGGACCGACGGCGACGGCCGCGACGTGGCGGCCCAGCTCGTGTGGGGCTCGCGCGCCTCCCTATCGGTCGGCCTTGTGGCGGTCGGCATCGCGGTGGCCATAGGGCTCGTGCTGGGGCTCATGGCCGGGTTCTACGGAGGGGCGATCGACATCGTCATCTCCAGGCTCATAGAGGTGATGATCTGCTTCCCCACGTTCTTCCTCATCCTCACCGTGCTCGCCTTCGTGGGGCCTTCCATCTATAACATCATGCTGGTGATAGGGATCACCGGATGGACCGGCGTGGCGAGGCTGGTGCGCGGCGAATGCTTAAAACTCCGCAGGCGCGAATTCGTGGTCGCGGCGGAGGTCTCCGGGGCGCGCAACTGGAGGATCATGTGGAGGCACATGCTTCCGAACGCGCTGGCGCCGGTGCTCGTCTCGGCAACCTTCGGCGTGGCCGGCGCGATACTGGTCGAGGCCTCGCTGTCGTTCCTGGGCTTCGGCGTGCCTCCCTCCGAACCCAGCTGGGGCAGCATGCTCTCGCAGGCGCAGCAGTTCATGGACATAGCCTGGTGGTTGACTTTGATACCCGGCTTTGCGATTTTCGCGACCATCACGGCCTACAATCTCGTAGGCGAGGCCTTGCGGGATGCGATCGATCCCAACCTGAGGACGTAGATGACCCTTCTCTCGGTAAAAGATCTCAAGACCCACTTCTTCACGGACGCCGGCGTGGTCCGCGCGGTCGACGGGGTGAGCTTTGATCTGGAGCGCGGCGCTGCGCTGGGCCTCGTCGGGGAGAGCGGGTGTGGAAAGAGCATGATGTCGCTCTCGCTCATGAGGCTCGTGCCCGATCCGCCGGGCAGGATCGTCTCGGGCGGAGTCATGTTCCAGCTGACGCAGAGCGGCGGGCCGATCGACCTGCTCAAACTCAGCGAAAAACAGATGAGGACGGTCCGAGGCAAGAGACTCGCGATGATCTTCCAGGAGCCGATGACCTCGCTGAATCCGGTCTACACGATAGGTGACCAGATCGCGGAGGCGGTCTCGCTCCACGACGGCGGTTCGCGCGTGAGCGTGAAAAGCCGCGTGATCGAGATGCTCTCGCTGGTCGGCATGCCGACGCCCGAGCGGCGCATGAAGGACTACCCGCACCAGCTCTCGGGGGGCATGCGTCAGCGCGTCATGATCGCCATGGCGCTCTCCTGCAGGCCCGACATCCTTATCGCGGACGAGCCGACCACCGCGCTCGACGTCACCATCCAGGCGCAGATACTGGACCTCATCAAGAGGCTCCAGTCCGAGCTCGGCATGGCGCTCATCCTCGTGACGCACGACCTCGGCGTGGTCGCGGAGACGGCGAAGAGGGTCATCGTGATGTATGCGGGCCGCTTCGTGGAAGAGGGGACGGTGGAACAGATATTCAGCGAACCGATGCATCCCTACACGCAGGGGCTGCTCCGTGCGATCCCGCCGCTGGCCCGCAAGCGCCTGGGCGAGAGGTTCTCCACCATTCCCGGGAGCGTGCCGAACCTGGCCGGGTTGCCTCGGGGTTGCGCCTTCGCAGACCGCTGCCCCAAGGTGCAGGAGCGCTGCCGCAGGGAAGAGGTGCCGGCCGATCCGTGCAAGGTGGGAAGGCTGGCGAGGTGTTTTTACGCGGGGAGATGACGAGCAGAGTTTATGAGCGAAAACCTGGTAGAGATAAAGGGGCTGCACAAGCGCTTCCCGATCCACGGAGGCATTCTCGGGAGAGAGGTGGCCGCTGTGCACGCGGTGCGGGGCGTCTCGCTCGCCATAGCCAAGGGCGAGACCCTGGGGCTCGTGGGCGAGAGCGGCTGCGGCAAGTCCACGCTGGGGCACCTCATGCTCCGCCTCATCGAGCCGGACGATGGGACCATCTCGTTCGAGGGCAAGGACATCACTCACGCCTCGCAGTCAAAGCTCAGGGCCATGCGCAGGAGGATGCAGATCGTCTTCCAGGACCCGTATGCGTCGCTCAACCCGCGCATGACCGTGGGCGACATAGTGGGAGAGCCGCTCCTGGTGCACAAGGCCGCGGGGGCGGCGGGGCGCAGGGACAGGGTCATGGAGCTCTTCAGCCTCGTGGGCCTCGGTCCGGAGTCGTACGGCAAATATCCGCACGAGTTCTCGGGCGGCCAGCGCCAGCGCATAGGCATCGCCAGGGCGATCGCGCTCACGCCCAGCTTCATCATCGCCGACGAGCCGGTCTCCGCGCTCGATCTGTCCATACGCGGCGAGATACTGAATCTGCTCTCGGACCTGCGCGATAAATTCTCTCTCACCTATCTTTTCATAGCGCACGACCTCAAGGTGGTGGAGAACATCAGCCATCGCGTCGCGGTCATGTATCTCGGCAGGATAATGGAGATATTCCCTGCGGACCGCCTCGCTGAGGCGCGCCATCCGTACACTCAGGCCCTGGTCTCTGCGGTGCCGGTGCCGGACCCGCGCGTGAAGAGGGCAAGGGCGGTGCCGAAGGGGGACGTCCCGTCGCAGATCGCCCCGCCGTCCGGCTGCCCGTTTCATCCGCGCTGCCCGTACGCCGAGGCGCAGTGCAGCCGTGAGGAACCCGCACTCGTGGAGTATCAGCCTGGATTTTCCGCTTCCTGCCTGCTCATAGACAGGATGGAGTCCCGCAGGATCGGAGTTTCCGCCCCGGCATTCGCCGGAGGCTCATCGTAACACGGCACAGGAGGAGGCATCCATGAGAAGGATCATCATTTCGGCGGCAGCCGCAGCAGCGATAGCTTTCATGGCGACCGGCGCGCTGGCGAAGAAGACCCAGGTCTTTCGCGCGGCCGGGGGCACGAACGTGGCGCCGGTCGGTCTCTCGATCGACGCGAGCTACGACCAGCGCTTCGACGGCTTCATCCCGGGGTACAAGGTCATCAATGTGGCGATGATCAACCAGTCGTTCAACATCATCTACCTCGACCCTGAGAAGGACCGCTGGAGCGTGAAGTTCGCCGGGAAGTCGAAGCCCGTGATCGCGACACACGATCTCAGGCGCTCTGACCCGAAGGCGTGGTCGGAGCTTCCTGAGAAGACCAAGAACCTGCTCGCATATCCGCTCTTCCTCCCTGTGGGCGCAAGGCAGGTGATCGACGTCTTTGTGCCCGATACGGTCGATGTGGCGGCCTTCAACGAGGTGAGCATCTATCTCAAGTCGCTCGACGCCAGGATCGAGATACTTGCCAGACAGTGATGGGGATCACGATAGTCCAGAGAAGCGACCTGGCCAGGGCCAGGACCCGCGCGAGCAGGGCGCTCATCCTCGCGGGCGGCGCCATCACCGGAGGTTCGTTCATGGCAGGGGGCCTCAAGGCCTTGAACGACTACCTCGTGGGCTCGGGAGTCAACGATTTCGACATATTCGTTGGGATAAGCTCCGGCAGCATACTCGCGGCGCCGCTGGCCGGAGGGATCTCGCCCGAGTCGATGCTCAAAAGCCTGGACGGCACCTCCCGCCACTTCTCCCAGCTCACGGCATGGCATTGCTACAGGCCCAACATCTCGGAGATCGTATCCAGGCCGATCAGCTTCTTCCTCGGCGCGGCCATGTGGCTGCCCGGCGGCATAGTCCGCCTGGCGCAGCGCCACGGCGAGTGGAGGAAGGGGATGCTGGGTTCGATCTGGCAATTCGTGCTCGAGCCTTCAAAACAAAATTACGACGACCTCATGGGGCCGCTGCTCAAGGTGCTGGCTGAGGGCGATCTGCCGTCGCTCTTCGCATTGCTGCCCTCCGGGCTCTTCGACAACAGCCCGATAGAGGCCTACATCCGCGAGAACATAGAGAAGAACGGGCTGACCAACGATTTCGACGAGACGCTCAAATACACGGGCAAGAGGCTCTACATATCGGCGGTGCGGCTCGACGGCGCGCGCAGGGTCGTCTTCGGCCCGGGCGAGGAGACGGGGCTCACCATCTCCGAGGCGATCCAGGCATCGACCGCGCTGCCCGGGTTCTACAAACCTGCGCGCATAGGCGGGGTCGACTACGTGGACGGCGGCGTGCAGGAGACCGCGAACATCGACACCGCGGTGGACAGGGGGGCGAAGCTCATCGTCTGCTACAACCCGTTTCGCCCCTACGACCCGGAGCAGTTCGTGGAGGGAATGAGCCGTCGCCGCAGGAGCGGGAAGAGGCTTGCGACCGACGGCATCGCCACCGTGCTCAACCAGATACTCAGGGCCTTCTTCCACGCCAGGCTCGCGGTTGCGCTCAAACGCTTCCGCGACGATCCTTCCTTCGACGGCGACATAATACTCATCGAGCCCAGGGCGAACGACGAGGCGTTCTTCTCGCTCAACCCGCTGCTCCTCAGGAACCGGATCGCGGCTGCCAGGTTGGGTTTCATCTCTGCGCGGAGCTCCATAGAGGAGCGCTTCGACGAGATATCCGGTATCATGGCCGCATACGGGGTCGAGATGAACAGGGAGGGAGTGAACAAGAAGTACGAGAAGATTGCACAGCCCGGGGCCAGCGAGCGCGAGATACAGAGGCTGCTCGAGGGGCGCGAGAAGAGGGCCAAGGCCAGGGTTGAGGCCAGGGCCAAGGCCAAGAAGAAGAAGAGGGCGTCGAGATGAGGAAGCAGCTCGATATATTCTCCGGCGACGAACCCGCGGAGGCCGGCGGCAGGAAGGGATCCAAAGCGCCCAGGAAGAAGCGCGTCGGGCCCAGCCGCGGCCGAGAGGTGAAGAAGGCGCCGATGATCGTGGATTCGTACACGCCGGAGTCTCCGGTCCCCGGTCGCAATGAGCTTCCCCATATTCACACCATCTCCGAGATCACCGAGCGGATTAAAAACCACCTCGAGGCTGAGTTCGTTGACGTGTGGGTGACCGGCGAGGTCACGGACTTCCGGGGCCGCAAGGGCCCGCACATGTATTTCGCCCTCAAGGACGAGAAGAGCCGGATCAGCGCGATAATCTTCGGCGCAAACGGCAGGCTCCCGTTCGAGCTCGTCGACGGGCAGAAGCTCATCTGTCGCGGCAGGCTCAACGTCTACGAGCCCAAGGGCGCCTATTCGCTGATAGTGGACCCGGCGCATTGCGAGCCCGAGGGGATCGGTGCGCTCAAGCTCGCATTCGAACAGCTCAAGAAGAAGCTCGCCGCGGAGGGGCTCTTCGATCCTGCGCGCAAGAGGCCGATACCGTATCTCCCTCGCAGGATCGGCATCGTCACCGCGCCACAGGGCGCTGCGATCCGCGACCTCATCCACGTGCTCACGCGCCGCTTCCCGAACATCGAGATACTGCTGCACCCGGCGCGAGTGCAGGGCGAGGGGGCGGGCGCCGAGATAGCCGCTGCGATTGAGGCGATGAACCTGATCCCTGACATCGACGTCCTGATCGTCGGCCGCGGCGGCGGATCCATGGAGGACCTCTGGTGTTTCAACGAGGAGGTCGTGGCGCGCGCCATCGCGGCATCTAAGATTCCGGTCATCTCAGCGGTGGGCCACGAGATCGACTTCACTATCGCTGACTTCGTCGCCGACCTCCGAGCTGCGACACCCTCTGCGGCCGCTGAGCTCGCGGTGCCTGTGCGCGACGACCTTGCGCGCGCGATCGGCGAGACCAGGGGAAGGCTCGCACAGGGGCTCCGGCGCCTGGTCGAGAGAAAATATCTGGAGCTGAAGCGGATCGAGGGGAGGATGGCGGATCCAACCCGCCGATTCCCGGATCTGATCCAGCGCGTGGACGGGCTGAGGCAGAGGATGATCTACTCGCTCAACGTGAAGGCAAAGAGCCTTGAGCAGAATCTTTCCAAACTTTCATCCAATCTCGAACATCTGTCCCCGCTCGGAGTCCTCGCCAAGGGTTACGCCGTGATCGAGGGCCCGGACGGCCTGGCGGTGCGCGATTCCTCAAAACTCAATCTCGGCGATTCCCTCGGCCTCCGCTTCCACAAAGGCTCCGCCTCCGCCAAGGTCACCAAAATTCAATAGGAACCAGTCCGCGTCCGCAGTTCAAAAGGGGACAGTCCGCGTCCGCAGTTCAAGAGGGGACAGTCCGCGGCCGCAGTTCAAAAGGGGACAGTCCGCGGCAGACTGAGGATACTTGTGATACATTAGCGGCCTGTCCCCGGTTAGACCTTTGATGTTATTCTGAACGATAGCGAAGAATCCCGTTGAGACAGCGATTTCGGTCCTTTCCTCCGTCGACTGGCGCGCTCGCCTCGCTACTCGTCGCGAAAAGATCGCTGGTTTCCTGACATCATATTAATACTGTCGGCACGAGTTCGGTGTCCTCCCCTGTCGGCCCCGAACTCGTGAAACCAATCGATCTTTTCGCTTTCTCATACGCTCGTTCTCGCATCCCGAGCACTCGACTCCACGAGTGCTCGGGATGAGCGCCTTTAGGTCTCCTCCGGAAAAGCCCGAAATCGCTGGGCTGCCTAGCTTTGCGCCAAGCTCTTTATATTATTGACGGAGGGTTGGGATGGGGTAGGGTATTCAGGAAATTTTCAGCGAGGCCTATAATCGCAGCGGCGTGCCGTGCAAGGTGTGTGGGGGATAGTGGAGCATACGGACGTGATAAAAAGGGGGAATTTTATGAAGAAAGTTAAGATTCTTGATGAGGCTGGCAAGGGAAAGCTGGAGGGGATTCTCAATGACGAATTGGAGCGCTTATCTAAGGACGGAAAGAATGTTGTTGATATAAAAATGAGTGCTTTTTATTCGACTGATTCAGATGAGTATGAGCGTGAAATATATGCGGCCATGATTATTTATGAGGAATAAGGGTCTAATCGATGTTTGCAATATGAATTCTGGGGCCAGCTCAATATGTCCGTGAAATTAACTTTTGTGTAACTGGGAGTGTGTTATGAAGAAAAAAATTAAACATCTTAGTACATCGTTACCTCCGGTTAAATTATATGCAGATGATATTGATTTCATTGTGAGTAATATAAAAACAGTATGTTCAGAGCTCAAATTTTCAGATTCATGTAATGAATACGATTCATTTGACGATTTGAAACTCAATAATGGTTCAAAAATAAAAGAAATTAGCATTTGTGGGCGAGATAAAGATTGCTATGCATATATAGCAGTAGAGGTGGAAAAATATGGAATTTATCTTTATTCAAATCGTGACACGCCCACATTTGCTGGTGTGTGGTTTGCGCTGAAGGATTATTTGAAACGCAAATCCGGTTGGTATTCAAGATTTCTGAATATTTGGTTCTGGGCATTTTTCTCTTGGGTCTTGTTAATTATTTTACTTACTTCATCAAAAGCATCACTGAAAGTGACATACCTAGCTTATATTGTTTTAAGTGTTTCGTTTTTCTTTCTTGTTATGTCTGCATTAATAAAGTGGAAGGGCTCAACCGTTTATCTTGAAAAAAAATATAAAATCCTTGGGTTTTGGGAAAAAAATAGAGACCAGGTTATTAGTTTAGTGTCCGTGGGAATTATTGTTGCGTTGATCGAATCCCTGCTAAGATTTTTGCCCAAGGTTTTATCCGGAGAATAAAGAAACAAGGGAATGTTTCCCGGTGGGTAGGATGTGTGGCTTCGGGTGGCGTCGTTATGCAGGGTTTCTGGACCCTTCCCGAAAGTCGCCTTAAGGCGCGTTTACGAGACGAACGTATGAGGAGATCAAAAGGCCGATTGGCGTCGCAGCTTGAAGGCTGACGCGAGGAAGACATTCAAGCTGCATGACGCTAACGGCCTTTTGACGACGAGTAGCGAGCGACGTGCGCCAGCGACCGAGGGAAGGGGCCGGAAACCCTGCTACAGGACCCGAAGCCAATTAACTATGACCTCCGCTGACTTCATCACTCTCCTCTCTCTCACCCCCCATCCCGAGGGCGGGATTAGAGGGGGTCCGTACCGAACCTGCTTCCGTACGGCTCGTTAAATGACAGGTTCAAATCGCCCACTGTTTTTGCGACTGCACAAATTCTGGTCACCCCTGCAGCGATTCGCAGCACCCTCTCCACAACAGATTGAATATCGAACTTGCAAATATAACCGATAATCAAAGCCTTCCGCTCCCTCGCTGTTGGGGGCCGCCCTGGCATGAGTTTTGCTAAAGCTCATACATATGATTCGCGATCGATCCAGAGGTGTGCTGCCTGGCGACTATCCCGCTCTCCTTGTCGAAATAAAGTCTCGCATCCGCAAGGCCCAGTACGAGGCCCTCAAAGTGGTCAACAAGTCGTTGATCGGCCTTTACTGGGATATCGGGAGGCTCATAGTCGAACGGCAGAAGAGCGAGTCCTGGGGCAGGTCGGTGGTAGAAAAACTTGCCCAGGACATCAGGAAGGATATTGGCGGCATGCAGGGTTTCTCTGCGCGCAACATCTGGTATATGCGCAACTTTTATACCCTTTATTCTTCAAGGCCAAAACTGCAACCGCTGGTTGCAGAAATAGGATGGACGCGTAACCTCATCATCATGGGGAAATGCAAGACGGATTCGGAGCGGGAGTTCTATATCCGCATGGCTGCGAGATTTGGCTGGACAAAAAATGTCCTGGCGCTGCAGATCGAAAACCGGACGTATGAGAAGGTCCTGGCGAACCAGACAAACTTCGATCAGGTCCTTCCTGAAGAAATAAAGACTCAGGCGAGGCTCGCGGTTAAAGATGAGTATTCCTTTGATTTTCTTGAACTTGGAAATGAGCACACTGAGCGAGAGATGGAACACGCGATCCTCGCCAAGGTAGAAAATTTCTTAAGGGAGATGGGCGGTCGCTTCGCTTTTCTTGGCAGCCAGTATCGTCTTCAGGTCAGCGATCAGGAATATTTCATCGATCTTTTACTCTACCATCGCGGGCTCAGATGTCTTGTTGCAGTTGAGCTCAAAGTAGGTCCGTTCAAGCCTGAGCATGTCGGCAAGATGCAGTTTTATCTTGCTGCCCTCGATGACCTGGTTCGATTGAGGGGAGAGCGGCCTTCGATTGGCATGATAATATGCCGCAGCAAGGATCGGGCTGTGGTTGAATACGCCCTGCGCGAGAGCAAGAAGCCAATCGGAATAGCGACCTATCGGCTCGTGCGGAAGCTGCCCAAAGAGTACATGGGCGAACTTCCCGCTCCCTCGCAAATTGAAAGCCTGCTTCTTTCGCCCGAAAGTTAAAGAACACCCCAAATTGCATATGAATCTGGCAGGGAGGCTTTTATCATGAGCGATCAAAAGGCATTGGTCATCGAGGATGGAATCGAGAGGCGGATTTATCTCATCAGGGGCCGCAGGGTAATGCTGAGTTCCGATCTTGCGGAACTGTATGGCGTGGAACCTAAAGTTCTGGTCCAAGCGGTTAATCGCAATATCGAAAGATTCCCCTCTGATTTTATGTTTCGATTAGAAAACAGTGAGTTACGGAGTTTGAAGTCACAAATTGTGACTTCAAACGGTGTAACTAGTAGTAAAATAAGGGATGTTCCTAAACTACTGGATAACATTAGTAAAAGCGGCTCAATGAAGGGGCGAGGAGGCGGGAGGCATTATCCCTATGCCTTCACCGAGCAAGGGGTTGCGATGCTGTCGAGCGTACTCCGCCGCGATCAAGTCGCTTCTCATGCCCGACGCAAGACCGCGCAAGAGAGCGGGCTTTCTGCTCACGCCTTCAAAATAAGGGATAGTCGGTGACCGACCTGAAGCTGCTTTCGCAGCGGTCGGTAGTTTCGACCGACCGAAAGCAGCTTCAGCAGCGGTTCGCCAGTGAACTCAGATCACATTAAAGGCCACAAAGGCCGCGCTTCGGCCAAGGTCACCAAGGTGAACTGATTAAAATTAATTAATAATATCATCACGTTATCGTGGTGCATGCGCATTTCCCGCTTTTGTTTTGACATCGGGCCTGGAGGCATATACTGCGTCAAAAAATATAGCTAATAGCTATATGACGCTGCGCTGCAGCGCCCGATCGGAAAAGAGGAGATCGCTTTAGGCCATGAAGAACAAGACCCGCTACGCCGTGATGGGCATGCTCTCCTTCGAGCCGATGTCGGGCTACGACATCAAGAAGGACATAGAGGAAAACCTCTCGCTGTTCTGGAACGAGAGCTACGGTCAGATATACTCGGTCCTGCGACAACTCGAGCAGGACAAACTGGTGAGCAAAAGACGAACCGTCCAGGCCGGCCGGCCGGACAAACAGATCTATACGTTGACCGAAAAGGGGCGTCGGGAGCTCAAGGCTTACCTCGACGGGCCGGCCGAAAAACTGGTGGTCCGCGACGAGATAATTCTCAAGTTCGCATTCAGTTTCAACATGGTCCCGGAACGCACGATCAAAATCCTTGAGGAGGAGATCGACCGACTCAATTGGGCCTTGGGCCATATCCGTGAGAAGCTAAAGAACTTTGTCGAGTTGCAGGCCAATAATGACAAGGCGGTGCAGCTTGAACTCCTCGTGGGTCTGGGCTTTGATTA
Source organism: bacterium (assembly GCA_041648665.1). Classification (NCBI taxonomy): domain Bacteria; species bacterium. The sequence goes on from JBAZOP010000031.1 coordinate 11,503, forward strand.
TTATAAGATGAGGCTGCGCTGGTGCCGGAAGGCGCTCGAGGCGACCAGGAACAAGATGCGGACGACCTGCGCCTCAGGAGGCAAAGGGCGATGAATGCGGTTTCGACAATCAGGAGATCGGTGCTCGCGCTGTCCGTCGGCTTCTCTTTGCTCTTCGCCCAAGGGGCCTTTGCTCAGGGTGTCTCCAAATCCCCGGCCTTGCGCCTGGGGGTTTCAGAGGCGATCGACATGGCGATAAAGGCGAGCGAGACCGTGCAGCAGCGCGAGAACGACGTGACTTCGAGTTACTACAAGCGCAAGGAGGCGGTCTCGCAATGGCTGCCACAGGTCAACGCGGATGCAGGCTACAACTACTATCCGAGCGTCCAGACGACCAGCGTGGCCATTGTCCCCGGCAGCCCGGCCGTCTCCGTCGCCCTGAAGAAGGACTTCGACCTCAGCACCACGGTGAGCCTGCAACAGATGTTTTACGATTTCGGGAAGGTCCACCATGCGATAAACGCCGCCAGCCACGGCCAGCGGGCCAACGAATGGGGTCGGGAAGCGGCGCGGAGGGACATGGCCTACATGACCGTGATGGCCTACATGAAGGTGCTTCTTGCGCAGAAAGTCGTCTCGATAGCCAAGGGCTCCTACGACAACGCCGTGCGGACGCGCAGCATATTGGACGAGAAATATGAGTTCGGGAGGATCCCGCGCGGCGACGGCATCAAGTCCCAGGCGGACATCGCGGCGCGCCTGCCGGTCCTCAAAGAGGCCGAGTCCGACCTGGATCTTGCGATGAGAAATCTCAAGAGGCTGACCGACATCCCGGAGGAGCAGGGCGTATCGCTCACCGATTCCCTGGTGTCGAAATTCCCGAGGTACGACGCGGACAAATCGCTCGATCAGATGTTCGATGTCGAGCCGCATCTCAAACTCATCGAAGAGACGATAACCCTCAATACCGAGACCGCGAAGGCCGAGAAGGCGCAGTACTACCCCACGCTGGGCATGTACGCCAGCTACAGTCTGTTTGCGCAGTCGGATGATCCTTACCTTGGGCACGACGAGTTTCAAAACATAGGCAATGTCGGCCTGAACTTGAGCATACCGATCTGGAACGGCAACAGGACCTGGTCGAGGTACAAACAGGCGTTGATGCAGAAGGAGAACTCGAAGCTGGAGCTTGAGAAGGCCAACCGCGACCTGATCCTGGAGCTCAGGAACGCCATATCGGAGTACGATTCGCTGCTGGACACTTACCCGGCCAGCGTCGAGGCGGTCCGCCTGGCCAAGGAGTCTTTTGACGCGCAGGGCGACAGCTTCAGGGCCGGGTCTCTGACCCTGACGGAGCTCAACGACGCGGAGCTTCAGCTCACGAACAACCGCTTGAGGGAGGCGCTCGTCCTGTTCAACATAAACCAATCGATAGCGCGCATCGAGCGCCTGATATCCGGCGAAGGGGAGAAGTCATGGGAAACCCGCTATCTGGCGGAATGAAGAGGGCGCAGAGGATCGAGTGGCTGGTGATAGTCGGCTCGATAGCCGTGCTGCTCGTCGTCATGGCGTGGCGATTCATCTGGTACTTCGACATGCAGCGGAGGCCGATCGTCAGCCTCTATAACGAATGGGGCAGGAACGGATTCCCGGTCGATGTGTGCGAGGTCTCAAAACAGCCATATCCCATATGGAACAGGACCACAGCGACACCTTTGGGCGACGGAGAATTGCAGTCGTTCGTCACAAAGAACCTCCAGGAGAGGCTGAGGGTCGGCCAGCGGGCCTTCGTGGATCAGGGCGACGCATCCCTGCCGGCCACGGTCTCGTCGGTCAGCGCGGCGCGTGACATGGAGAACGGCCTCTATGAAGTCAGGCTGAGGCCTGACGAGCGCGGCGCGCCGACAGGATCGCCGTACTACAACGTGCGGATCAACACGAATACGATACCGGAGGCCGTAGCCCTGCCCATAGAGGTGGTGCGCGATGGAGGCGATGGAAGCTTCGTATGGATCGTCGAGAGCGACGCGGCGCGCATCAGGCGCATCGACAAGGTCTTCTCGGACGGCGTCCACACCCTGGTCAAGAACAACCTGAACCCCGGCGATCTCCTCGTGGTCGTGGGCTTCAATCGCCTCGACGAGGGGGCGCGCGTGGATATCCAGAAAAGGTCCGGATGTTTCTCGTTGGGAGAGGGCGATGATTGAATACTTCGTAAAGCGGCCCGTCACCACTGTGGTGCTGGTGCTGTTCTTCGTGATCCTGGGCGCAGTATCCTACGGCGATCTCAACGTGGAGCTCACGCCGAAGATCGAATTCCCGATCGTCACCATAACGGTGGCGTATCCCGGCGCAACTCCCCTCGAGATCGAGACACAGGTCATAAACGACATCGAGGAAGCGGTGGCGGAGCTGTCGGAGATAAAGAACATAAAGAGCTTCGCTTACGAAAACCTGGGGCGCCTCATAGTGGAGTTCAACCTGGGGACCGACGCCGACGTCAAGGCCATGGAGGCCAAGGATAAGGTCGAGGCCATATTGAACGATCTGCCGAAAAACATAGAAAAACCCCTCATCGAGAAGTTCGATCCGCTGGCGGTCCCCGTCATGGACCTGATCCTGATGAGCGACACCGTGGATTCCAGGGAACTCTACGACTACGCCGATAAGACGCTGAAGCTCAAACTTTCCGCGGCAAAGGGCGTTGCCACGGTGAACATATACGGCGGCAAGGAGCGGCAGATCAACGTCATCATCGACCCCGTGTTGGCGAGGGCGCGATTCATAGGCATCAACGACGTGATCGACGCCATAGCCATGAGGAACCTGAATCTGCCGGGAGGCGTCATCGAGAAGACGGAAGACGCCATGACCGTGAGGTTCGTCGGCGAATTCGCGACCCTCGACGAGATGCGCAACATGGAACTCGTATCGTTCGAAGACCGCGTTCTCAAGCTGGGCGACATCGCCAGGATCGAAGACGGCCACAAGGATGTGAAGAGCATAGCGCGCTACAACCGCAAGGATGCGGTCGGCCTCTCGATAATAAAGTCGAACGACGGCAACACGGTCGAGATAGCGCAGGAGGTTGAGGAGATGCTGCCCGGGCTCAGGAAGGCCCTGCCCGAGGGCATGGACCTCGTGATCGCCACCGACAACGCGTCGTACATAGTGAGGGAGAACGACGACGCCCTGCTCAACATCGTGGAAGGCATCCTGCTGACTGTGATAATATTGTACCTCTTCACCGGCAACGGAAGGACCACCATCGTGGCCGCGCTGGTCATCCCCGCATCCGTCATATCCTCATTCTTCCTCATGGTTCACTCCGACTTCACGATAAACATGCTTACCCTCAGCGCCATGTCCATGGCGCTGGGCACGCTCATCGCAAATGCGATCGTCGTCATAGAGAGCATCCTGGAGCATCTCGACAAGGGCAAGGAACCGCAGGAGGCGGCCATCGACGGCACGAAGGAGGTGGCTGACGCCGTCATCGCGTCGGTCGGCACGAACCTCGTGGTGTTCACCCCTATCGCCTTCATCGGCGGCATTGCCGGCCCATTCCTCAAACAATTCGGCATGACGGTGATCTACGCGACGATATTCTCCCTGATCGCGTCTTTCTCTCTTACCCCCATGCTCTGCGGAAAAATCCTGAAGGGCAAGGAACCCGGTTTTGGCAACAAGCCGGCGGATAAGAGGAGGCTTGTCGCAATCGCGCACCGATTCATGGATTATCTGCTGTTGCGCTACCGGGTCATATACGACGCGGTATTTAGACACCCGGTCCTGACGGTGGCGGCGACAGCGCTGCTCCTCATCGGATCCCTGACCCTGATCCCCTTTCTCGGCTCGGAATTCATGCCCCAGTCCGACCAGGACAAGATAAACGTCAGGATCAACACGCCGCAGGGCTCCACCATCGAACGGACGCTCGATGTGGCCCGAAAGGTGGAGGATCTCTTCGGGTCTCTCCCCGAGGTCGTAGGGATACTCACAAATATCGGTGAGGACGGCGAGGAGAACGCGACGATAACCGTCGATCTGCTCCCCTCCGGCAAGCGCGACCGCAGCGACATGGACATCATAAACGAAACCCTGCCGGCCATATCGAAGATCGCCGGGGCGGACATAGATCTGGAGCGTGCCGGAATCATCGCGAGGGGCAACGAGGGCGACGTCACCCTGGACCTCCACGGCGCGGATTACGACCGGATGATCGAGCTCTCCTCCCTGGCGATCAAGAAGATGTCCGAGAGCGGCTATTTCCGTTCCATCAAGTCCAGCTACAAGCCCCCCAAGAAGGAGATCCGTTTTATCCCCGACGAAGAGACGATGATGACACAGGGTATCCGTTACGCCGATCTGGCGCGTGCGATGCGCGCCTCCATCTTCGGCGACGACAGCAACGTCTTCAAGGAGAAGGGGGAGGAGTACGAGATCAACGTCGAACTGGACGAGTACTACAAGAAGACGTTCGACGACATCAGCCAGATAAACATCATAACGAGGAAAGGTCTGCTGCCCATAACATCCCTGGGCAAAGTCGCCGTGGAGAAGTCACAGCCGGCCATATGGCACAGGGACAAGGAGCGTATTATCCAGGTGGCCGGGTATCTCTCCAAGGGCACGGCCGGGGAAGTCTCGGTGATCCTGGATAAGCTGTTCGCCGAGATACCGTTCTCCGAGGGAGAAGGCTACCGGTGGGTCGGAGATTCGGAGTACCAGGAGGAGTCCAACCAGGAGCTGGGCAAGGCCTTCATACTCGCCGTCATCCTGACCTTCATGGTGCTTGCGGGGCTTATGAACTCCGGCCTGCATCCCATAACCATAGGCTCTTCAATGGTCACCTCGTTCATCGGCGTATTCGTGCTCATGTTCCTGACGAGGATGTCGATGAACATGACATCCATGCTCGCGATGGTCATGCTGGTGGGGCTGGTCGTCAACAACTCCATCCTCCTGATAGAGGCCGTCCTGAAAGAGGAAAAACAGCACCTGTCGATAAAGGACGCATTGTGGATGGGCACGGAGGAGAAGTTCAGGGCCATCCTGATGACTTCGCTGGCGATCATATTCGGCGTGGTGCCCATGCTCACCTCCACCGCGGAACACAAGGTGGCTATGGCCGTGGTCCTGACCGGCGGAATGCTGGCGTCCATCGTCTTCACCTTCATCCTGACGCCGGTGATCTTCTGGTATATGGAGAACCTGAAGAAACGCATTTCACGACGCCTATAGCTCCATCAGAGGTCTGCCGCTAGGCTCTAGCTATTATAGTGTTGTGGCCCCCTCGCAAGAGGGGTATGGATGGGGTCTGTGGATCGTATCGAAAGGGGGACAAAATGAATAATATGAATAATGTGAAGGGAGCGTTCCTGATCGCGGTTCTCGCAACGATGGCCCTTGTAGCCGTTGCCTGCAGCCGTCCGATCTCAAGGGAGGTTGTGATAAGGGGACCTCAGCCTCCGGCCTTGCCGCCGAGCGCGGCTGCGGGCTGTCCGGCTTCGGCGCCGCAGATTCCAATCATCGGCCAGATCGCCCCGTCGTTCACGGCGGAGACTACACAAGGGACGATAAATTTTCCTGAGGATTACAAGGGCAAGTGGACCATCCTCTTCAGCCACCCCGCTGACTTCACCCCGGTTTGCACGACCGAGTTCATGACATTCGCATCCATGGAACCCGAGTTCGAGAAACTCAACACCAAGCTTGTAGGCCTTTCCATCGACAGCGTCTACAGCCACATCGCATGGCTGCGCACGATAAAGGAGAAAGCAAAATACAAGGGCATGTCGGGCGTGGAGGTGAATTTTCCGCTGATCGCCGACATCAAGATGGACGTGGCAAAGAAATACGGGATGCTGCAGCCCACGGCAAGCGACACCAAGGCGGTGCGCGCGGTTTTCTTCATCGACCCGGAATCCAAGATCCGTGCGATGATCTACTATCCGCTCTCCAACGGCCGCAACTTCCAGGAGATCAAGAGGCTTCTTGTGGCCATGCAGACCGCTGACAGGGAAAAGGTGGCTACGCCGGCCGACTGGCAGCCGGGCGACGACGTGATCGTGCCTCCGCCGGGTAGCTGCGGACAGGCCAAGGAGCGCGTGGACGGCGCGGCGCAAGCCGGCATGAACTGTGAGGACTGGTTCCTCTGCTTCAAGAAACTCCCGTAAATCGTTTCCTTGACCCGGCAGCTCAATCCTAATAAGAAGCCTAATTCATTGACTGGGCGGCACTTTCTGGGCTATGTGTCGCATAATTTTCCAGGGGGTTGGGATGGCTGAAAAACGCAAATTCGAGCAGGCCATGTCCGAGCTCGAATCGGTGGTGAAAAACCTCGAGTCCGGCGACATGACGCTCGATCAATCGCTGGCCGCGTTTGAGAAGGGGGTCTCGCTCGCGCGCGAGTGCGAGGAGAAGCTCACCGAGGCCAAGGGCAAGATCGAACAGCTTATAAAGGATTCCGAGGGCAGGGCCAAGATCGCACCGCTGGAAGTGAAATAGATCCGACGCGAGGGGAAGATGGATTTCAACGCATACATGAAGGAGCGCGCAGGTTGGCTTGAAGCTGCGCTCACGAGATCGATTCAGGACGAGTCCATCCCGGAGACTTTGCGCCGTGCGATGCGCTACAGCCTTGAGGCAGGGGGCAAGCGCCTGAGACCCATGCTCTGCTTCGCAGGCGCCGAGGCTGTGGGCGGCAGTGCGGACCGCGTGATGCCGGTGGCGGCGGCGCTGGAGATGATCCACACCTTCTCGCTCATCCACGACGATCTGCCCGCCATGGACGACGACTCGATGAGGCGCGGCAAGCCCACGAGCCACAAGGTCTTCGGCGAGGCGATCGCGATACTCGCCGGCGACGGGCTCCTGGCCGAAGCGTTCTCCGTGCTCTCCGTTCTTCACGGCGGGGTTGCGCCGGAGCTCATGCTCGCCACGATCAACGACATCGCCTCCGCGACCGGAGGCCGCGGCATGACAGGCGGCCAGGTCATAGACATCGAGTCCACGAAGGCCTCTCTCGACGAGGCCGCCCTGGCCAGGCTCCATCGCTACAAGACCGGCGCCCTGATCAAGGTTTCGGCGACCTCCGGCGCCCGCATCTGCGGCGCGACGCATGAACAGCTGGAGGCGCTCGGTCGCTATGGCGAGTGCGTGGGGCTGGCCTTCCAGATCGCGGACGACATACTGGACGTGGAAGGAGATGAGAAGCTCATCGGCAAGGATGTGGGCTCTGATCAGGCCAAGGGCAAGTCCACGTATCCCGCGGCCATCGGGCTTGCGGCCTCCAAGGGGCAGGCGAAGGCCCTCGTCGACCAGGCTCTCTCCGCAGTCTCCATCTTCGGCGAGGCGGCCGAGCCCTTGAGGCAGATCGCAAGATACACGGTGGAGCGAAAGAGATGAACCAGCACACCTGCGAACTCAGGCTCTCCACACGCGAGCCGATCGAATTCATAGACATCACGGAAGATGTGAAGAAGGCGTTTTCCGCGAGCGGGGTGACCGACGGCGCGGTCACGATCTTCACCAGGCACACCACTACCGCGGTGAAGGTGAACGAGCGCTGCGAGAGACTGCAGAACGACATGTGCGAGATGCTGAAACAAGCGGTTCCACCTCGCAGCTACATGCACGACGAGGCGACGATCGACGGGAGGCAAAACGCCAGGGGACACCTCATGGCGATGTTCCTGAACAGCTCGGAGACGATTCCCGTCTCCAAGGGCAAGCTTGCGCTGGGCCGCTGGCAGTCCGTCTTCTTCGTGGAGCTCGACGGTCCGCGCACAGGCCGCGAGGTCGTGATCAAGGTAATCGGAGCCTAGTCCGGCATCGGGAGACATCATGGACGCACTCGAAAGACAGGGTTTCTTCGCGGATGAGGATTCGATCGATCGCGACTCCTACCTCATCTTCACGTATCTCATGGAGTGCGCGGGGGATCCTCGCGCCGCCGCGGCGGAGCTTGCGCGCGAGCAGTCGACCGCGCAGTGGGAGCGGCCCGGGTTCGAGGGGGACTTCAGGCCGCAGTACGGGGCCAAGGTGATCGGCGTCGAGATCCTGGACGAGTCCGTGGGTTCCCTGTTTATCTCCGACGGATCGGACAGGCGGCGCTGTTTGCGCGCGGGGGTCCGCATCGCGCATCCGCACGCAAACTTCGGCGCCAGGATCCCGAACCTCCTCACCGCGGCCATGGGCGAGGGCGCGTTTTTCTCCCCGGGCGTTACGTCGATCAAACTTTTGGACATCGAGTTCCCAGATGCGTATCTCGCCGGCTTTGCCGGGCCCGCGATCGGCGTGCGAGGGATCAGGGAGAGGCTGCGCGTCGAAGGCAGGCCCCTGTTCTTCGGCGTGGTGAAGCCCAACGTGGGCCTCGATCCGGCGAGCTTCGCCTCGATAGCGAAGGAGGCGTGGCTCGGGGGGCTGGACGCGGCCAAGGACGACGAGATGCTGGCGGATCCCTGCTACTCGCCTTTTGAGGAACGCACGCGTCTCGCAGGGGCGGCGAGGAGAGAGGCGGAGGACGCGACAGGGGAGCCGAAGATGTTCGTCGCCAACGTCACCGACGAGATAGACCGCGTGTTTGAGCTCGCGGATATCGCTGCGAGGAACGGTGCGAACGCGGTCATGCTGAACGTCATGGCCGTGGGCCTCTCCGCGGTGCGGGCGCTGAGAAGGCGCACGGAGCTGCCCATCGTGGCGCACTTCGATTGCATAGCGCCGATGTCGAGGCACCCGTATTTCGGCGTTTCGACGACCCTCATGACGAAGCTGCAGCGCATCTGCGGATGCGACGCGATAATCATGCCCGGCTTCGGGGCCAGGATGATGACCCCCGATGAAGAGGTGATCGCCAACGCGGACGCCGCGAGCTCTTTGCTGGGTCCGATCGCGGGGGCCCTGCCTGTGCCGGGCGGCAGCGATTGGGCTGGGACCTTGCCCGCCATGTACGACAAGCTGCGCACCATCGACTTCGGCATTGTGCCGGGCCGCGGCGTCTTCGGACACCCGGACGGCCCGAGGGCCGGCGCTGCGAGCTTGAGACAGGCGTGGGAGGCGATAGTGAGCCGAGTGGACGTAAGGGATCATGCGCGCGAAAGGCCGGAGCTGGCCCGCGCCATCGAGGCGTTCGGCGCCGGATCGAAGAAGGACGAAGAATCCGAATTGATGGTGCGTTCCGCACGGGGATTCACCGGCGTGCCGATAGTGATCAGGCACAGCTAGTCCGGGGGAGGGGGAGATGCTCAAGGCCTACTGCGCAGTGCCGGGTGGAGAGGCCGTGGAGATCGCCGAGGCGGATGTCGCATCAAGGCTCGCCGACGGCAAGAGCCACATCTGGCTGGATATATCGTCAAACCTGGAGCGGTACGTTCCCCTGCTCCGCGACGTGATGCATTTTCACCCGCTCGCGATCGAGGACCTCTCTCACCCGCGGATGCTGCCGAAGGTCGAGGAGTACGACGACAGCCTCTTCATCGTCCTCCACGACATAGTCCTCCTGGATAAGGAGGAGGGCGAGAGGCTCAAGAGCTACGAGATCTTCATATTCCTCGGCAAGAACTTCGTCGTGACGGTCCGCAGACACAGGATACGCGCGGTCGAATCGTTGCTCGGAGAGCCCAAAGTCCTCTCCCATCTCTTCTCGCGCGGCGCGGAGTCGCTCTTCCACGGGATAGTGCGCAGGATGATAGACAACTATTTCCCGATGATGGACAGGATCGACGCCAAGCTGGACGCGTCGGAGCGCGTGATCTTCAACTCTCCCGACTCCAAGGACATGCAGCGCCTCTTCACGCTGCGCAAGGATACGGCGAAGCTCCGTTCCATCACCGCGCAGGAGTTCGACGTGGTGAACCGCCTCACCACCGGCGAGTTCGATCAGATAACTCCGCACGGCGTGATGCTGGCGCGCGACCTCTTCGACCACCTCTACAGGGTTTCGGAGAAGGCCGCCGGTTTCCGCGACACGATCATGGGGCTTTTGGACGCGTACCTCTCGCAGATCAACAACCACATGAACGAGGTGATGAAGGTGCTCACGGTCATCGCCACCATCATGCTGCCCCTGGGTATCGTCGTTGGCTTCTACGGGATGAACTTCAAGTCCATGCCCGGGTTGAATCACCCGTACGGATGGATCTTCACCCTGGGCGGCATGTTTGTTCTGATAGCGGGGATGCTCTCATATTTCAGGCACAGGAAGTGGCTCTGACGGAGGGGGGATGGGCAAAATCAATAGGATTTCAATTGCGATTGCGGCGGCAGCGGCCTTGATTCTCATGGCCGGAGGCTTCGCTTTCGCCAGGACGCCGCAGAGGATACTCGCGGCGGTGATCGAGGCGTATCCGCCTGCGCAGGACCACAGGGGGCTTCACAGCGCCTACGAACAGCCGGAGAAGGAGAAAATGCGCGGGTACGGCGTGATGGAGCAGGGCGGGGTGCCGGCGGAGAGGGCGCGTTTCTATATCACTTGGTCCGACTACGACTACCGCGGCGTAGTCCTGCACCTGGGCGGGGCGGACAAGATGACGACCCGCCGCGGGAATCCGTACACGTACCTCAAGAGGGGCGATGTGATGGCGGTGACGGGGATAAAGAATTTTAACGATACGATATATCTCAATCTCCTCTCCAAGGACGTATATGTGCCGGAGAATCGCACGATGGAAAAACATCACTCGCGAGTCACGGTGATGCTGGGCTTCAAGTTCCCGAAGGAGGTCCTGGAGCGCGACGATCCCGCGGAGGTGCTCGCGGTGATGTCGCAGTGGGTGAAGCCGTTCAAGGATCTGAGTTCGGCTGCGGCGTACGCCGGGGGGATCGCCCCATCGCAGCCCGCCGCCACCGCTGCCGCCGTATCGCCGCAGGACGAGAAGATCAGATCTCTTGAGGAGAAGATCGACGCCACCAGGCGCGATCTGGACGAGGCCGAGAAGGAACTTGGCGAGATGAAGAAATCAAAAGCCAGATAAGGGAGGGTGTATGAGAAGGGTTCTTGTCACGGGGTTCATTCTTTCGGTCGTCGCGGCGCTCGCGGCCTGCGGATACACCGCGGGCGGTCACATCGGAATCGATGCGAACATCTCGCCGGACAACGGTTCAATAAACCAGCCGCTCGACGTGCCGGTCACCGTGGATTTCAACGCCGAGATCGGCGAGCCGTCGGACTGGCTGGCGTCGTTTTCCTTGAGGACGGCTGAGGGGGAGCCCACGCTCTGCACCGAGGTGGTCTACGACAGCGAGGGGCTGATGGCCACCTGCGTCCATGGCGACCTGGAGCCGCAGACGAAGTATCATGTCTACCTGACGGGAATAACGGCGGTGAACGGCCAGACGATCGATTTCACCACCGCGATACAATGACGGCCGAGGTTCACTTCTTCAGGAATTCATCGAGTATCGTGTCGAGCGAGGGTTCGCCTATCTCCTCGAGATCGTAGCGCACGCGCATAGAGGGTTTGTCCACGTCGATCACGCGCCTGATGTCTATCGGGCTTCCGATCAGCACGAGGTCGCACGGCGTGGCCTTGATGGAGGCCTCGAGGTCCGCGAGCTGGTCCGCGTAGTAGCCGAGCGCCGGGATCAGCTTTCCCAGGTTCGGGAATTTCGTGTAGGCCTCTTTTATCGAGCCGACTGCGAAAGGCCTCGGGTCCACTATCTCCGCGGCGCCGAACTGGTCCGCCGCCACCATCCCCGCGCCGTAGCTCATGCCGCCGTGCGTGAGCGTGGGGCCGTCCTCGATCACGAGGACCTTCTTGCCCTTCACGCCCTTCGGATCGTCCACCATGATGTGCGAAGCGCCCTTTATCACAACGGCGTCCGGGTTGCAGTGGCGGATGTTCTGCATCACGGTGTTCAGCTGCTCCGCGCTCGCCTGCTCGTATTTGTTGATCACGAGAACGTCCGCGGTGAAGAGGTTGGTCTCGCCAGGATAGTAGCTCCGCTCGTGGCCGGGCCTCAGCGGATCCAGCACGGTGATCTCGAGGTCCGGGGCGATGAAGGGCATGTCGTTGTTGCCGCCGTCCCATATCAGGATGTCCGCCTCCTTCTCCGCCCGGCGCACTATGGCCTCGTAGTCCACGCCCGCGTACACGATGAGCCCCCTGTCGATGTAGGGCTCGTATTCCTCTCTCTCCTCGATCGTGCAGCTGTGGCTGTCCATGTCCTCGTAGGAGGCGAAGCGCTGCACGGCCTGCGCCGCCAGGTCGCCGTAAGGCATCGGATGACGGATGGCCACCACGCGTTTGCCGCGTTTTTTCAAGAGCTCGACGAGTTTTCTGGAGGTCTGGCTCTTTCCGCAGCCGGTGCGGATGGCGCACACGGAGATGACCGGCACCTTGGCTTTTATCTGGGTGAAGTCGGGGGCCAGCAGCATGTAGTTGGCGCCGGCCGCGAGCACTTGCGAACCCTTCTGCATGACGTATTCGTGGGAGACGTCGCTGTAGGAGAAGACTACGAGCTCAACGCCCTCCTTCTTGATGATCTCTCTCAGCTCTTCCTCGGGGTGTATCGGGATGCCCTTCGGATAACCCGCCCCAGCGAGCTCAGGGGGATATCTCCTTCCCTCGATGTTGGGGATCTGTGTCGCCGTGAACGCTACGACGTCGTATTCCGGATTGCCCCGGAAGAAAGTGTTGAAGTTGTGGAAGTCTCGTCCCGCCGCGCCCATTATCAGAACCTTCTTCTTCGACATGAAGCCTCCCGTGGAGATAAAAGAGTCCCTTATTTATGCCTTCAGAACCTGAATGCCAAGTGGGGGCCGCCTGCGATTATGAAGTAATTCTCGTCGAAGGCGACGTAATGCATTTTCATCTGAACGCCCCAGCCTACGTTCGGATGGAAGTAATAGTCGAATCCCGCGCCCGCGTTCACGCCGATGTCCACGGCGGTGCGCGACGTGGAGAAGTAGCCGCCGGCCGGGATCGCGGCTGCGGAGACGCTGGTGATGTAGGGGCCGGCGGCCAAGGAGAAGAAGTAGCGTGACCTGTTGGCGATTATCGTGTTTGCCGCCGGTTCCACGTTTCCAAAATAGACCGCGTACTTTACCCCGAAGGATGGGGCGTAGGTGTCCATGCCTCCGCCCTGCGATGCGCTCTCCCATTTGGTGTGCGCATACGTGAAGGAGCCCGTGGCGTACCAGTTCCCCTGTATCTGCACGTCGGCCTCTGCGTCGAACATGAGATAGACCAGCTTCTTCACCTTGAGGTCGTCGCCCGCCGGGACGAGATAGGCGATCATCGGCGAGAGGCGGATCGATGTCTCCCTGCGGAGGGCGACGGTCTTGGGGTTCACGTCGATCGATTCGGTCCACATGTTTCTCTGATCCGGCCTCGTGTCGAAATACGCGGGATCGATGGTGAGGGCGTTGTCGAACGAGAAGGCGGCCTCCTCCCAGCGCTTGGTGAGGTAGGCGTCCACGCCCCTGTTGCCCCATGCCCGCGACATCTGGAGATCGAGCTCGGTCGCCTTGCGATAGTTGTGCAGCGCGCTTTCGTAGTCTCCCTTCTCGTCCTGCGCCACGCCGAGGTTGTAGTAGATTTTGGGGTTCTCCTTGTCGAGCCTCTGGGCCTTCTTCAGCGCCTGGATCGCTTCGCCCGTTCGGCCGAGCTCGCCGAGCGCGATACCCATGTAGAGATAGACTCGCGCCAGTTCTTCGTCGGGGACGTCGTCGGGCGCCGAGCTCAGCGCGGCCTCGCAGGAGGCGAGCGCCGCATCCGACGAGTATTCGGCGCACAGCTTCGAGTTGTGGTCCCAAGAGCCCTGCGCCGCTGCGCTGTTCGCTGAGAAGAGGATCAGGACTGCTGCGAGCGGAAAAATGGTTCCGGCTGATCTCATACTCCCCCCTTGTCAAATCCCGAACGATGCCCCGACCGCCTTGGCCGTGGCGATGAGCTGATGATCGCGGCTCACGAGATTGAGTCCGGCGATTGCCTCGGAGAGAGGCGCCGGGACGAGCTCTTTTCCCCTGAGCGCGACCATGTTGCCGAATTTGCCTTCATGGGCGAGCTGCGCCGCCGCGGCGCCGCATCTGGTGGCCAGCACGCGGTCATAGAAGGATGGCGATCCTCCTCGCTGCAAGTGGCCGAGCACCGTCACTCTGGACTCGTGGCCCGTAGCCTCCTCGACGAATGCGGCGACAGCCTTTCCTATGCCGCCGAGCCTGATCGGGTCCGGGCTGTCCTTGATGATTGAATTGACCATGAGTTTTTCGCCCTCGGCATGCGCGCCCTCGGAGACCACGATGATGCTCGATCTCTTGCCGCGCCTGGACCTCTCCTTCACCGCTTCGATCACCTTCTCCCTCTTGAAAGGGATCTCCGGTATGAGGATGACGTCGCCGCCTCCGGCCAGCCCTCCGCAGAGGGCTATCCAGCCGGCGTATCTGCCCATCACCTCCACGACCATGACGCGGTGATGGGCCTCGGCCGTAGTGTGCAGGCGGTCGATCGCCTCGGTGACGAAGCCGCATGCGGTGTCGAAGCCGAATGTCTGATCCGTGCACAAGAGGTCGTTGTCGATCGTCTTGGGGAGCCCTATGACGCGGGGCCACAGCTCGCTCAGCTTGTTCGCTATGGTGAGGGTGCCGTCTCCGCCTATGCAGAAGAGGGCGTCGAGTCCCCACTTCTTCAGGTTCTCCAGGGCCTTGACCGTTCGCCCGGTCTCGATCTGCTTTCCGTCGCGCCGGTCAAAGGGGCTGGCCTTGTTGGAGGTGCCGAGGATCGTTCCCCCGCATTGGAGTATGTTTGCCACGTCGTCATAGCCGAGGCGCCGGGCATGGCCGCTCACCAGACCCTCGTATCCGTCTTGTATGCCCAGGACCTCCCACGAGAAATCGAGAACTCCTTTTCTCGTGATCGCGCGCAGCGCGGCGTTGAGCCCGGGGCAATCGCCGCCTCCGGTCAGGATCCCGACTTTCTTGATGGCCATCGCGTTCCTTTCGTTTTCATGCCGCGTCCGGAGGCATGTCGGGCAGCGTGATGCTGAAGGTGCTGCCCTCGCCGTAGGTGCTCCTCACGTCTATCGTTCCGCCGTGCTTCTCCACGAGAAGTTTGCAGATCGACAGCCCGAGCCCCGAGCCGTCGCTGCTCGCCCTGCCGTCCTTTATCTGGCGGAACGGTTCGAAGATCATCGAGACATCCATATCCTTTATGCCTATTCCCGTGTCCTCGACGTCTATCCTGACCCCCGCTTCTATCGCTTCGCCTTTGAGAGTTATCTTGCCTCCGCTGTCGGTGAATTTTGTGGCGTTGTTGATCAGGTTGATCACGGTCTGTCTTATCTTGTCGGAGTCGCAGACGATATCCCTGTGTTGCTCAGGCAAGTCGAGGATGAGCGCTATCCCCTTGGCCTCTGCTGCGGGCTTCATGAGATGGTAGACGTCCGTCATCAGCTCGTTCACGTCCGTCTTCTCGTAGTTCATCTGCACCTTTCCCGCCTCGATCCTTGTGAAGTCGAGAAGGTCCTTGGTCAGCCTCACCAGGCGCTCCACGTTCCTCTTTCCCATATCCAGGCGCTGCTTTTGCTTTTCGGATATCGGGCCGTCGACGCCTTCCTGTATGAGCTCGATGGCCTGTTTGATCGTGCCGAGCGGGGTCCGAAGTTCGTGCGATACGATGGATGTCAGCTGATTCTTGGCCTCGTGCGCCTTCTCCAGCAGGGTGTTGGTTTCCCTCAGTTCGTCCTGTGAGGATTTGAGCGCCCCGAGCATCTTATTGATGGAGCTGCTCACGGTCGTTATCTCGTCGTCTCCGCTGACATCGACCGTGGAAGATGCGTCCTGGCTCGAAGCGATCGCGTTGACTTCGCGGTTGAGCCTGAGCAGCCGCTTGAGCACCAGGCGTTCGGTCAGGAGCACGTTGATCAAAAGCACCACGAAACCCAGGCCGATCATGGTCTTGACGAAATAGGACATGGTGTTTAACGCCTGCGAGTAGATCGACCTCGGTTGCTCCATCCTGATTATGAGGTTTTTCTTGCCGGTGATATCGCTGACAAGGCGGTAGCCTGCGATCCTGTCGTCGTCCAAGGCTATGGCCGTGGCAGGATGCTTCGCGGTCAACAGGGACGCGGCTTTCTTCACGTCGGGCGGAAGATTGTCCGCGTCTGCGAAATATATCTCGATGGGGTATTTGAGGATCTTCTTCCATGCGGCGAGCCTCCGATCATCTATTTTTCTGCCCATGATCAGCGTTCCATGGCTGGGGCCCTTTCTCTCGGAGGTCAGAATCTGGTGTGCTGATACCAGGATCGGATATTCAGGCAGGAAGAGGAGGCCGTTAACCGAAGTGCTGTAATCGCGCGGGGTGAAGAAGGCCGGATGGGATTCGATCGCTTCTTTCCACCCCTGGGGCACGGGCGCCGTCCTCCTGTTCCACGGGTCGGCGCCGCCGTCGGCAAGATGGGTCTTCTTGGAGTCGAAGATCGAGACAATTTCTGTGTCTATGTTGCTGAGCGATATCGGGTCGAAGTTTCTTACGATATAGCCTTCGTCGGGGTTTGCGGCGTACTCGTACGTCTCGTCCCACGTCGCCCAGTCCGTATCCATCAAGGCGATGCTGTCTATCTCTTTTTTGATGAGGTCTGCGGCGCTTTCCGCGCCGTTTGCGGCGATGTCGGCCTCGATCGTCCTGAACCTGCCGAGTATGATGATCCTGACCGACGCGATGGCGAGAGTGGCCAGGGTGATGAGCACTATGCCGAAGATCAGATGCGTCTTGATCCTGAGCTTCATTAAATCCCCCAATTTATTCCAAAAACAGCGAAAAAGATCTTATATGCTATAGTCTTAAAAAACAATAGCTTACTAATTTTTGCGGCGGCGGGCGTGCGAGCACAAATGTGTGCAGTGCCATTTTCTTGACCGCGCCTTGCTTGGGCATTACAAAGGTCAGGATGGAAAGGGGGCGCGGCATGAGATCTAAAAGCAGTATATCGGTCTTCGTCCTATTGGTCGTCTTGACGTCGGCGCGTGTATTTTGTTTTCAGGGGTAGCCCGGGCCGTCAAGCCGCCGACCGAGAAGGAGAGGGCGTACCAGAGCAAGGACAAGTATGAATGGAGCGATCTCAAACCCGGCAAGAAGGCGCACACCAAGAGCGGCAAGTTCTGCGAATGCGGGGTGAGCAGCACCGACGAGAACGAATGCTATATACCCCGAAAGGGGCAGGTATGCTGCAATCCGAAGACAGGGGATTGCCGTATGCTGGATATGGGGAACGTCAACACGCCCTGGTAAACAGGAAAGGATTTTGAGATGGCCCAGAACATCGACGAGATAACTATAAACTGGACGGACGAGAGCGACGGCAAGCAGAAGGTGAAGGAGCTGAAGAAGGAGGTCCTCTCGCGCGGCTCCTGGACCACGATTGTCTTCCTCTACCAGGACCTGGACAACAAGACCGGCGAGTTTGGTCCGCCGAAGATCAGGATACAGCGCTTCCAGAAGAGGGGAGGCGAATTCCGTCCGCAGAGCAAGTTCAACATCTCGAGCGAAAAGCAGGCGTACCAGATCGTGGATGTGATAAAGACCTGGTTCCCCGAAAGGCCGAAGGCGGATGCCGTCCCTGATGAGCAGACAGAGGAAGAATAGAGCCAACCTGTTGATTTATAATGTAAATATCTGACGCAACTTCTCCCGATCCCTGCCGATAATTATCATAGAGGGCATATGAAGGTATTGTTTTTGGCCATTTTGATCGCAGGTTTCCTGGCGCCGGCCGGTGCTTTTGCGCGTACCTGCTCCACGCGCGCCAACAGCCTTGATGATTTCAGGGGCTGCATGGTCCCGATGCGCGGCACGATCGGCACGGCCACGGTGTACTCCTCGGGAAACTACGACGAGGCCCATCGGAAGCTCATGTCAGCGATGGCTCGCAGCAATGTGGTGCCCCCTCAGGTGATGCCGACCTACGGCATGTCGTATCCCGGGTACGCCATGTACAACCCCTATTTTATGATCGCCAGCTCCTACATGAACGTCCTCTACCGCTTCAACGCCCCCTATGCCGTGAACCCGTACTACTTCGGCTACAGGCGTTGATCGTCCCCTTGCCCTTGCGGCATTTTCTTTGGGGCTGTATACTCCGCAAAAATGCGGCCGATAAAACCATTCAAGCTGGTCCCGGGAGATCGCGTAGGCGTGGTCGCGCCCGCCTCCTCGTTCATGAAGCGCGGGCTCATGCTCGGCATCGACAAGCTCAGGTGGTGGGGGTTCGACCCCGTAGTCCCGGAGAAGGTGCTGGAGCACGCGAAAAAGCCCTCTGACAGGGAGCGCACGAAGCGTTACCGCGAAAAGGCGGAGGAGATCGTGAAGATGTTCAGCGATCCCTCGATAAGCGCGATCTTCTGCGCAGAGGCAGGCTACGGCTCGATCGCCATACTGCCGTTTCTGGAGGAGGTCGATCTCTCGCAATATCCCAAGATCTTCGTCGGATTCTCGGACATCACGCTTCTCCTCCTCTATTTCCACATGCGTTACGGCTGGGTCACCTTTCACGGCCCGACCGTCGCACAGGAGCTGTACAAGGGCATGCCTCCATCTACGGAGATCGCGCTTCAGGAGGCGATCACGAAGACGGGCCGGCTCGGCGACATATACGGGCGCGACCTCGAAGTGATCGCCCCTGGGGAGTCGAGCGGCAGGATCATCGGCGGCAACCTGTCCAGGATGCTCATGACCCTCGGCACGCGCTTTGAGATCGACACCAGGGGAAAGATCCTCTTCATCGAGGAGGTGGACGAGGGGCACATAGAGATCGACGGCAACCTCAACCACCTCAAGCTCGCCGGCAAACTCGACAAGGTGAACGGGATCGTATTCTCCGAGATGGCGGGGTGCATGGGCGGAGACCGGAGGGCGCTGCTTCGGTATCTGAGGAGATTCTTCAGGGGTGCGGATTACCCCGTCCTCCTGGGCATCCCGTCAGGGCACGGGATCGAGAACATCACGATCCCGATAGGGGTGAGGGCGAAGATTGCGGAGGACCCTCCAAGGCTCTTGATCGAAGAGGGGGGAGTCAGGTAGAGATCGTTTACGGAGGGATGATGGGTCAGCAATTGAAACAGGCGCTTTTGAATGCGGGCATTGTCAGCGACGACAAACTCAAGGAGATGGATCGCGAAAAATCCAAGGAGCGCCATCTCAAGAAGGGCGGCAGGGTCCGCGAGGACCAGATCCGCATCGTGTGCGAGGCGTGCGAGAAGAGCGCGCCGGACGTGGAGCGCTACTTCCACAAAAACAGGCTCATCGAGGGCAAGGAGTGGCTCTGCCTTCGATGCGCCGACGAATACCAGATAAACGATGAGTTCAGGGCCACCGCCCAGAGCACCCAGTCGAAGCAAGGTCTTTTTATCAGGCAGTACGGCCGCACCAAGAAAATCTAGAAGTATTCCATCCCGACCGTGAGCAGCTTTTCGATCTTATCGATCGCGTCTCTCCGGGCTATGAGGAGCAGCCGGTCTTTCGGCTCGATGACGGTCTGCCCGTGGGGCACCATCATCGAGTCGCCGCGCTGCACGGAGAGGATGACCACGCCCTTGGGCAGTTTGAGCTCCTTGATCGGCTTGTTGATGATCTCGGAGGTGGGAAGGGCCTCGGCCTCAATGAATTCCGCTTCGTCCATGAGGGACGAGGCGTGCAAGATTTTGCCTTTCCTTATGAAATGGAGAATCGTGTTCCCGGCCAGCTGCCTCGGGTTCACCGCCACATCTATGCCGAGCGTACCTATCAGCCTCTGGTAGCCGCGGTTGTGCGAGAGCGCGATCGACATCCTGCAGCCCTTCTTCTTCGCCAGCAGGGCGGAGAGGATGTTGTCCTCGTCGTCCTTTGTCACCGCGACGAAGGCATCCATGCTGTCGATGTTCTCCTCTTCGAGGAAGTCCTGGTCGGTGGCGCTGGTGTTGAGGATGATCGACTTGTTGAGGTTTCGCGAGAGGACCGAACAGAGCTTGGGGTCCGGCTCCACTATCTTGACTGAGACTCCTTCTTTCTCCAGCGATGCCGCCAGGTTCATGCCTATGAATCCGCCTCCGTAGATCATGATCGAGCCCGTGCGCTCGCCCTCGTGGCCCAGGAGCTTCATCGCCTCTTCTACCTTCTCGGCCTCGGCCGCGAAGTAGACCGTGTCGCCCGGCATGATCCGGCTGTCGCCCATGGGGGTTAGGACCTGGTTGTTGCGGACGATCGCGGCGATCACGCACGGCCCGCCCTCGCCCAGCTGTTTGATCTCCCGAAGCGGCCTGTTGATGAACTCGCTCTGCCTGCGCGCAAGCGCCCCCACCAGTTTGAGCCTCCCGTCGAAGAACTCCATGATCTCGACCGAGCCCGGCAGGGCCAGGATCTTGAGGATGGAATGGGCCGCCTCTTTGTCAGGGTTGATGAGCAGGTTCACGTTGAATTTTCCCTGGAGGACCTCCTCCTCGATCTCGAACTGAGGGTCCCTGATGCGCGCTATGCGCTTTGCCTGCGGAGCCTGCAGGCCGGCGAGCATCACGGCGAGAAGGTTCACCTCGTCGCTGTTGGTCACTGCGAGCACCATCTCTGCGCCGGAGACGCCGGCTTGAGAGAGCGTATTTGGAGACGCGCCGTTGCCGAGCATTATCTTGGCGTCCAGGCTCTCCTCGAGCTCGTCGACGATGCGCTCGTCCTTCTCTATGATGATCACCTCGCGGTCGTGCTCGATCAGCTTCTCGGCTATGAAGCGACCGATCTCGCCGCCGCCTATTATCAGTACCGTCACGTGAGACCTCCTACTTTCTCCAGAATGCGGGCGAGAGTATCACGAGTATGGTGAATATCTCGAGCCTGCCCAGCAGCATGCATGCTATGAAGGCTATCTTCGCCGCCATGGGCACATGGAAATAATTGCCCATGGTGCCTATTTGCCCAAAACCGGGGCCGACGGTGCCCATGGTAGCTGCGACTCCACCGGCCGATTCTTCGAAAGTGAGACCGGATGCTGCGACGATTATGACGAAGAACACGTACAGGAGCATGTAGAAGCCAAAGAACGCCGCGATGCTCTCCAGCACGTTGCGGTGCACGACTCTGCCTCCCAGCTTCACTGCTGCGAAGACCTTGGGGTGTATTAGTCGAACAATCTCCCGATATGCGAATTTGAACAGGAGCACGACCCTGGCCACTTTGATGGCGCCTACGGTGGAACCTATGCATCCGCCGATGAGCATAAAGAGGATGAGAGCGACTTTGCTCGCTGCCGGCCAGGGGTTGGCGTCCGCAGTGGCGAAGCCGGTGGTCGTAATTATCGATACCGTCTGAAATCCACCGTAGCGGAGCGCCTCAAACGGCGAGGTGTACTGGCCGCGGAAGTACAGGACTCCGCAGACGAAAAATGTCCCTATCAGCAAAAACGCTATGAAGTAGCGGAATTGGCTGTCTTGCCAGTAGGCCTTAGGACTCTTGGACAAAGCGAGATAGTGTATGGAAAAATTCACTGCACCGAGGAACATTATGAACATTGAGACGGCTTCGATGTAGAAGCTGTGGTAGTGGCCTATGGATGCGTCCTTGGTGGAGAAGCCGCCGGTGGCCAGCGCCGCGAAGGTGTGGCAGAGCGAATCGAACAGAGTCATGCCGCCGGCCAAGTAGAGCACCGTGCCCAGCACCGTGATGATCGCGTAGACCGTCCAGAGCGCGATCGCGCATTCCCTGATTCTGGGCCTCAGCCTCTCGTGCATGTGCGCGGATGCCTCTGCGCGGAAGAGCTGCATTCCTCCCACGCCCAGCATGGGAAGTATGGCTATCGCCAGGACGATGATCCCCATGCCGCCCAGCCAGTGTGTGAAGCTGCGCCAGAAGAGCAGGCCGTGGGGGACTTTTTCTATGGGCACCGAGGCGCCGAGGATGGAGGAACCGGCGGTCGTGAAGCCGGAGACGGACTCGAAGAAGCAGTTGACGAAGTTCTCCAGGTTCATAGGTCCCAAGGTCTTTGCAAGAAACAACGGCAGCGACCCGAAGAGGCATACGATGAGCCATGTGAACGT